>NZ_JBSFGJ010000486.1:0-6613 GCF_053596515.1 Nonomuraea sp. NPDC001684 | reverse complement strand
CGCGCGCCGACGTGCTGCGCGCGGCGGCCCAGCCGGCCCACCGGCTGCGGCTGGCCGCGACCCCGCTGGCGGTCAACGCGGTGCTGGCCGGACGGCTGGCCGAGGCGCGCGCCGCCCAGCCGCGGCTGCGGGTGGAGGTGCGCACCTGTGACCGGGAGCGGCTGGCCGAGCTGCTGGCCGAGGGGGAGGCCGAGCTGGGGCTGGCCGACGGCATCGCCGCGCCCAGCGACCCGCTGCGCCTGCCGGAGTCGGGCCCGATGACCACGGTGGGCGTCAGCGAGGAGGACCTGGTGGTGGCGTTGCCGCCAGGGCATCCGCTGGCGGGACGCCGGGCGCTGCGGCTGGCCGACCTCGTCGACGCCCGCTGGCTGCAGACGCCGCTGTGCCCGTTGCCGCGCCTGCGCGACCTGGCCGGTGACGGGTTCGCCGCCGCGCTGGTCTACCAGGGCGACGACGTGCACACCGTGCTCAACCTGGTGGCCGCCGGGCACGGGCTGACCCTGCTGCCCGCCTCGGCCGGGCGGGGGGTGCCGCTGGTGGCGCCGCGCCTGGTGCACCGGGTGGAGCTGGTGCACGGCGCGCTGCCGCCCGGCCCGGCCGCCGCCTTGGCAACGGCCCTGACCGGCCCTGACCGGCCCGCCGGCCTGACGCCGCGGGCCGGTCGCCGTCCGGCGGGCTGACGCCGTCGGCCGTCCGGCCCGGTCCGTGTGGGGCGGCTGGGCGGGTCAGGCGTGCCAGCCGGTCACGCCGCCCGGCACCGGCGCGGCCGGGTCGTAGGGCTCGCGGGTGAAGACGAACGTGTTGAGGTCGAGGTGGTCGGCGGCCACGCGCAGCCTCTCGCCGGCGTAGTAGCCGTCCAGCCCGAGCCAGGTGCCGTCGTCCTGGGGCACGAACCGGGAGGCGCGCCCGCTGCCGTCGACGGGCGCCAGCGACAGCCCGCGCTCGGGCAGCAGCCGCAGCGCGTACGGCTTGGGCCCCCAGTGCCACAGCCCGGTCAGCGCCAGCAGGTCGGGGTCGGCGGGGGCGGGCTGCCATTCCTCGGGCAGGCGCGGCTCGTGCTTGTCGAGGATGTCGAGCAGGTCGGTGGGCAGGGAGCCGGTCATGCCGCTGGTGGTGTTGGCCATGAACAGCACGCCGACGCGTTCGGCCGGGTCGGCCCACACGGTGGCCAGGAAGCCGGGCATGGACCCGGTGTGCCCGGCCAGGCGGCGCCCGCCGACGCGGGCCAGTTGCAGGCCGAGCCCGTAGCCGGCGGTCCAGGAGTCGCCGTCGGCGACGCCGGCCGGTTCGCGCATCTCGGCCAGGGTGTCGGGCGACAGCACGCCGCCGGTGTCGCCGCCGACGAAGGCGGCCCAGCGGGCCAGGTCGTGCGGGGTGGACCACAGCTGCCCGGCCGGCCCCATGGCCACGGCGTCGTGCTCGGGCTCGGTGAGCACCGTGTCGGCCCACGGGTGGACGGCGTAGCCGGTGGCGTGCGGGGCGCGGGGGCGGGCGGTGGTGGCGTTCATCTCCAGCGGCGCCAGCACCTCCTGCCGCACGGCCTGCTGCCAGTCGGTGCCGCGCAGCCGGGCCACCAGCTCGCCCAGCAGCGCGAACCCGACGTTGGAGTAGTGGAAGAGCCGGCCGGGCCGGTGCCTGACCTGGTCGGGGCCCACCCGCTTGAGCAGGTCGGGCAGCTCCAGGCCGGGGGTGCGCTCCCACCAGTCGGTCGGCGGCTCGGCGGTCAGGCCCGAGGTGTGCGACAGCAGCTGGGCGATGGTGGCCTGCCCGGCGGCGGTGCCGGGCAGGTGACGCTCCAGCGGGTCGGTCAGCGCGATCCTGCCCTCGTCGCGCAGCCGCATGACGGCCACGGCCACGATCGACTTGGTGATCGATCCCAGCCGGTACTGGGTGGCCGGGGTCGGCGGGCCGTCGCCGACGCGGCCGCGGCCGCCGAACCACACCGTCCGCCCGTCGCGGACGATCGCCGCCGTCAGCGACGGCACCCTGCACTCGGCCTGCTCGACGGCCAGCCTGCGCAGCAGCGCGCGGGCCGTCACCTGTCCCACCTGACTCATGGGCGACAACACTAGCGGCGTCGGGTGGCCGCCAGGTGCGTACCTGCCGCCTCGCCGCGGCCGGCCTGGCCGCCGGGCTGTCATCGATCGTGGTGGGGGGTGACCAGGCCGGCGTCGTAGGCGGCGATGACGAGCTGGACCCGGTCGCGGGCGCCGAGTTTGGTGAGCAGGCTGGCGATGTGGGCCTTGGCCGTGCCGGGGCTGATGTGCAGCTGGGCGGCGATCTCGGCGTTGGACAGGCCGCGCCCGGCCAGGGTCAGCACCTCGCGTTCGCGCGCGGTGACGCCCAGCGGCTCGCGGGGCAGCGGGCGGGGTTGGGGGCGGCCGGCGAACTCGGCGATGAGGCGGCGGGTGACGCTGGGCGCGATCAGCGCGTCGCCGGCCGCGACCACGTGGACGGCGGACAGGATGTCCTCCAGCGCCATGTCCTTGACCAGGAACCCGCTGGCTCCGGCCCGCAGCGCGGCGTGGACGTTGGCGTCGTCGTCGAACGTGGTGAGCATGATCACGCGGGTGGCGGGGGATTCGGCGGTGATGGTCTGGGTGGCCTCGATGCCGTCCATGCCGGGCATGCGGATGTCCATCACGACGACGTCGGGGCACAGCTGCCGCGTGAGCTGGACGGCTTGGGCCCCCGTCCCGGCCTCCCCGGCGACGACGACGTCGCCGGTGCCGTCGATGACCATGCGCAGACCGGCGCGGATCAGCGGCTGGTCGTCGGCGAGCAGGACGCGGACGGTCACCGTGCCTCCACGCGCGTGCTGCGGCCGCTCTCGCCCGCCGGGGCGTGCTGCGGCAGCGGAAGGGCCGCGGTGACGCGGAAGCCGCCCTGCGGGCGCGGCCCGGCGCTGAGGCGGCCGTCGAGCAGGGCGGCTCGCTCGCGCATGCCGGCGATCCCGTACCCACCGCCGGGCCAGCCCGCGCCGGTTGAGCCCGCGACGGCTGAGGCGGTGCCGCGTCCGTCGTCGGTGATGTCGACGCGCAGTTCGCCGGGCGCGTAGTCGAGGACGACCTGGCAGTGGCGGGCGCCGGCGTGGCGGACGACGTTGGTCAGCGACTCCTGGACGATGCGGAAGGCGCACCGGTCGACGGCCGGGGGCAGCTCGCGTGGCGTGCCTCGGCGGCGCACGTCCACGTGGAGGCCGGCGGCCGTGGTCGTCGCGGCGAGCCGGTCGAGGTCCGCCAGCCCCACCGGCAACCCCGACCCCGCCCACGTCTCCGACCCCGGCCCCGCCAGCAACCCCGTCTCCGTCTCCGACCCCGGCCCCGCCCACGTCTCCGGCTCTCCGGCGGCCGGGGGCTCGCGGAGCACGCCGAGCATGTGCCGCAGCCCTTGCAGCGTCTGCCGGCCGGCGGCCTCGATCGCGCCGAGCGCCTGGCGCGCCTGGTCCGGGCGGGTGTCGATCACCCGGGCGCCCGCGCCGGCCTGGATGGCGATGACGCCGATGCTGTGGGCGACCATGTCGTGCAGCTCTCGCGCGATGCGCAGCCGGTCGGCCGTGACCGCCTGAAGCTCGGCCTGCGCACGCAGCGCCTGGCCGTACTCGCGTCGTTGCCGGAGCGTCGTGCCCGCCGTCCAGGCGACCACGACGCCCAGGCCGAGCAGGAGCGACAGCGCGAGGAAGCCCGGCGCGGCGGCGCGCAGCCCCTGGGCCAGCAGGGTCCCGTACCAGACCGCCTGCTGCACGGTCAGCGTGGCGGCCGCCGCCACCAGCCCGCTCCGGCGCGTACGGGTGGCCGTGATGAGACAGACCAGCAGGTCGGCCGCCGGCAGCAGCGGCCAGATCCGCTCGGCGGGCTGCGCCACGGCCACCGCCACGACCAGTTCGGCCAGCAGCACCGCCAGCACCGCGCACGACCGCCGCCGGGCCCACACCATCGGGACCGCCGTCGCGGCGGCGAACCCGAAGTGTGCCGCGCCCACCGGCAGCGGGCTCTCGCCGTCGGTCAGCGTCACGACGTACAGCAGCGGCAGGCAGGCCACCACGGCGCACCACGACAGCGCCGTCCGCACGCCGTGCGGCAGCCGCTGCGTCAAGGGTGGCCTGGGCGTTGGTTCGCGCACCCGGCCGATCGTAGTCACCGGTCGCCCCCGCGGGCATCGGCCTGCCGGCCTATGCCCGCGGGCCACCCCACCGGTACGCGAACAGGCCTGCGGCCAGATGCCCCGCCTGCCCGGCCTGCGACACCGTTGGCCAGGTGATCGAAGTCAACCAACTGACCAAGCGTTACGGCCCGGTGAGAGCCGTCAACGCGCTGACCTTCACCGTGCGGCCGGGCTGCGTCACCGGGTTCCTCGGCCCGAACGGCGCCGGCAAGAGCACCACGATGCGGATGATCCTCGGGCTGAACAGGCCCACCAGCGGCACCGCCACCATCAGCGGCCGCCCGTTCGCCCGTCACCGCGCCGGCCTGCGGCACGCCGGCGCGCTGCTGGACGCCGGCGACGTGCACGGCGGACGCACCGCGGCGGCGCACCTGTCGGCACTGGCCCGCGGCAACGGCCTGCCGCACCGCCGGGTGGGCGAGGTGCTGCGGGAGGTGGGCCTGGAGAGCGTGGCCCGCCGCCGGGTGGGCGGCTTCTCCCTGGGCATGCGCCAGCGGCTCGGCATCGCCGCCGCCCTGCTGGGCGACCCGCCGGTGCTGCTGTTCGACGAGCCGGCCAACGGCCTGGACCCCGAGGGCGTGCGCTGGGTGCGCGGCCTGTTCCGCCGCCTGGCCGCCGAAGGACGCACCGTACTGGTCTCCAGCCACCTGATGAGCGAGATGGAGCACACCGCCGACCGGCTCGTCGTCATCGGCCGGGGCGAGTTGATCGCCGAGGAGAGCGTGGCCGAGTTCGCCGCCCGCGGCACCGGCTCGTCGGTGACCGTGCGCTGCGGCGCCCCCGCCGAACTGGCCGCCGTGCTGGCCCAGGCAGGCGCCCGCGCGCAGCAGGGCGACGACGGCGCGCTGACCGTCACCGGGCTGAGCGCCGCCCGCATCGGCGAGCTCGCCTTCGAGCGGCGCATCGTGCTGCGGGAACTCGCCCCACGCCGGGCCTCGCTGGAGCAGGCCTTCATGGAGCTGACCGCCGACCGCGCCGACCACCGCGCCGACCACCGCGCCGACTCCCATGCCGACTCCCATGCCGACTCCCTGCCAGGTGACCGGCGATGACGGCCGCCCGCTTGCGTGACCTGCTGGCCGCCGAGTGGATCAAACTCTGGTCGTTGCGCTCCACCCGCTGGCTGCTCGGCCTCGGCCCGCTGGCCATCATCGCCTTCGCCGCCCAGAGCGCCCTGAACGCCTACCGCGAGTGGCCGAACTTCCCGCCGATGCAGAAGGCCATGTTCAGCCCCTTGAACGAGGCGTTCAGCGGACTGTCGGCCACCATGTTCATGATCGGGGCCGGCGGCCTGGGCGCGCTGACGATCGTCGGCGAGTACGCCACCGGCCTCATCCGCACCACCCTGACCGCCGTCCCGGCCCGTCACCGCGTCGTGGCCGCCAAGCTCGCCGTCGTCGGCGGCGTGCTGCTGGCCATCGGCGTGCTCGTCTCGGCCGCCACCTTCGGCGTCAGCCAGGCCATCCTGTCCGGCCGCGGCGTCGCCGTCGCCCTCGGCGATCCCGGCGTGCTGCGCGTGCTGGCCGCCAACGCGCTCCTGGCTCCGGTGTCAGGGCTGGTCGGCATGGGGATCGGCGCGCTGCTGCGGCACACCGCGGCCGCCGTCGTGTCCGTCTGCGCGGTGCTGGTCATCGTGCCGACGTTCTTCCGGCCGACCGTCCACCAGTGGCTCAACGACCTCTACGCCCTGGTGCCCTTCTACGTCTGGCGTACCTGCCTGGGGCTGCCCCAGCTCCGCGACGACCCCGCCCTGCCCACGGTGGCCGGCTCCTGGGCCGTGTTCGCGGCCTGGCCGCTGGCCGCCGCCGTCCTGACCGTGCTCGTCGTGCAACCCCGCGACGTCTGACCGCTCCTGAGAGGAATCCGATGAACTCCCTGCTGTTCCTCCGGCCGCTGGCAGCCTGCCTGGCCCTGGCCGTCACGGCCTGCGCCACGCCGACCGCCTCGGCCACTCCCTCCGGCCCCTCCACCCCCGCCGGCCCGGCCGCCACCGCGTCCCCGGCCGTCGCCGGGCTGGAACTGCCGCGCCCCACCGGCCCCGATCCGGTCGGCCGCGACGTCCTGTACCTGGTCGACACCAGCCGTAAGGACCCGTGGGTCCCGCGATCGGGCCCGCGCCGCCTGATGGTCTCGATGTACTACCCCGCTCGCTCGGCCACCGGCGCCCCGGCGCCCTTCATGACGGTGGAGGAGGCCGCGTCCCTGCTGCGGCGCAAGGCCCCCGGCGCCGACCTGCCCGCCGAGATCGTCAGCGGCATCCGCACCTACGCCCACACCGGCACGCCCCCCAGGCGCGGCCGCCACCCGCTGGTGGTGCTCTCACCCGGCCTCGGCCTGCCGCGGGCCAGCCTCACCTCCCTGGCCGAGGACCTGGCCAGCCGCGGCTACGTCGTCGCCTCCCTCGACCACGCCTACGAATCGTCGGGGACCGTCTTCCCCGGCGTCGGCC
>NZ_JBSFGJ010000485.1:0-6634 GCF_053596515.1 Nonomuraea sp. NPDC001684 | reverse complement strand
GATCGTTTCCTCGCTGACCTAATCTGGGATTCAGTCAGGACACAAGGGTGTCGAACGGGCCAGAACCCGCCAGGTGGCGGTAAACCGCCGCCCTTGTCGCCGGGAGAACGGGGGAGCCGTCGATGCTCGAAGCGATCGGCCTCTCACCGGCCGAGAGCCGCCTGTACGCGACGCTCGTCGAGAACCCGCGATCGTCGGCCGACGAGCTCGCGGCGCTGTGCGGAGTCTCGCCGCTGATCGCGGGCCGCACGCTGGCGGCCTTCGCGCGGCGCGGCCTGGCCAGCAGGCTGCCGGGCCGCCGCGCCCGTTACGTCGCCGTCGCCCCCGACATCGCCATCAGGCCGCTGCTCGCCCGGCACGAGGAGGAGCTGCACCAGGTACGTACGGCCATCCACGAGCTGACCAGCTCGTTCAACCTGGCCTCCCGCTACGCGACGCATCCGGCCGAGCAGGTGGAGGTCATCACCGGGACCGACAACATCATCAACCGGGCGTACGCGCTGCAGGACAGCGCCCAGGTCATGTTCCGCAACATCGACAAGCCCCCGTACGCCATGCGCGGGCACGGCGACAACGTCGCGCGCGAGCGGCACATGCTCAGATCGGGCATCGACTACCGCACCGTGTACGACCGGGAGGCCCTGGCGGTCCCCGGCAAGTTACGCCTCGTTCAGGACTCCATCGCCCGCGGGGAGAAGGCCCGCGTGGTGGCCGGGGCGGCGGCCAAGATCTGGATCGCCGACGACGCGCTCGCGCTGATCCCCATCCGCAACGGGTCCAACTCCATCGACGCGGCGTTCATCCTGCACCAGTCGGCCCTGCTGGACGCGCTGATCGCGCTGTTCGAACTGGAGTGGCACCGGGCGTTGCCCCTGCGCGCGGCCCCCCGGCCCGCCACGCGCACCGCCGAGCCCGTCGAGCCCGCCGAGCTCGACGAGGTGACCAGGGAGCTGCTCGGGCTGCTCGCGGGTGGCCTGACGGACGAGGCCATCGCGCGGGCCCTGGGGCTCGGGCTGCGCACCGTGCAGCGCCGCATCCACGCCGTCATGCGCGACCTGAACGCCGTGACCCGCTTCCAGGCGGGTCTGGAGGCCCGGGAACGCGGCTGGATCTAGCTCCGCGCGCGACCCCGCGGCCAGGCGTCCGGGCGTCCGGGGCGTCCGAGCAGCATGACGAGCAACCGGACGGCCGAGACCGCGCCCGTGGCGGCGCTGAACAGGGTGAACCAGAACCAGAAGGAGCGCCAGGCGGCCGGGATCGGCAGGAGCGCCGCGACCACGATCGGCAGGCCGAGCACCAGCAGGCGCAGCCGGCGCTCGTCCTTGAGCCGGCGCTCGTCCTTGAGCCGGTGGCCGGACGCCGCCGCCGGGCGCAGGCCGCCGACGATCGCCAGACGCCAGGCGCGCAGCGTGGTCACATGGAGCGCGACGACCATCGCGAGCCCCGCCAGCTGCGCCCATTCGAACGCGTCGGCGCCGGCCGGCGAGCCGTACAGCACGGCGGTCGAGCTGAACGGCACCGTGCTCGCCACAGGGGCGGCGGACGGGCGGCCGGCGACCGTCCTGGCCCATCTGGCGGGTACGTCGCCGCTGCTCCAAGGCATGGCCGAGGCCACGGGCGGGCCGGCCGCGCTGGGCCTCGCGCAGCTGATCGACGATGCCGGGGCGCGGCCCGGCGTCCATCCGCCGGAGGCGGCGATCGACCACGAGCGGTTCTTCGCCGACCTGGCCCGGTGGACCGGCGGCTCGGTGCGGGTCGCCGTGGAGACGGCGTGACGGCGTGACGGCGTGACGGCGTGACGGCGTGACGGCGTGACGGCCCGTCAGGCGCCCGCGGCCAGACGGCTCAGGCCGCCGTAGAGGCCGAACAGGCGGACGGCGCCGGCGTCCTTGCCCGTCTGCTCCTCCAGCAGCGACCAGCAGCGCGCGGCCAGCGCCCGGGCCCGGGCGCCGGGCCAGGGCCGGGGCAGCAGCTCGGGGGGAAGCAGCGGGTCGGCCTCCATCGCACGGGTGAACTCCGCGGCCAGCTCCACCGCGATGGTCAGCCGCCGCGGCTCGGACGATACGGACTTGCCTGACGGCTCGGCGTGCTCCTGGAGGAACCGGAGCCGGGGCTCGGCCACCGCGGCGAGCCGCTCGTAACGCCCGGCGACCTCGCCCAGCGGCCACATGGCCCGGGCGAGCGCGACGGGATCGCTCTCCTCGCCCCGGCGCAGGTCCCGGGTGGTCAGGAAGGTGACGTGGCCGAGGACGTCCAGGCGGCGGGCGTGCTCCTCGACGTAGGGCTCCCACGGATTGGCGCTGACGTACAGGCCGCCGTGGACGGGAGCGCCGCCCAGCAGGGTGAGCGCGGCACGCAGCGCGTCGCGCGCGGGCCGGGCGCTCTCCGGGACGGTGAAGGCGACGAGATGCCAGGCGCCGTCCCAGGGGGCGAGCCCGGCGTCCTGGCGGTAGGCGTGGGTGACGAACTCGACGTCGAGGCCCATCGCGCGTCCGGTGCTGCCGGTGGCGCGCAGGATCGCCTTGCGCCCCCGCCCTTCCTGGACGAACCGCCCCTCGGCGACCAGCCGTTTGATGCACAGGCGGACCTGCTGGTCGTTCATGTCCAGCAGGTTGGCGGTGGCGTAGAGCTCGCCGGCGTCGACCGTGAGATCGGTGCGGACGAGCGCCTCGACGAGCATCCGGGTGGGGACATGGACGTCCATGCCGACTATCGTATCGAGTCCGATCGTTATGCCTATGACCTGGGCCACCGCGTCCAGCAGGGTGCATCACGCCTCCAGACCCGGTCGGCGATCACTGCTCCACGTGCGGACGGCCTTCCGCCAACTGGTGAATCCAACCCGCGTACCGCAACCCGCCTCGTCTATCGGGACACCGCACGCCCCGCGGTCCCCGGCGGGGTAGCAGACCTCGAACGTCGCTGTCGGTGAGATGCGACAGATGTCCAGCCCCAGCAACCACTCGACCTTCGGTGAGACACCGTAGTGGTCATCAACCTTCGATGACAATGCTCAGTTTCGCTGCGACCACGCCGACTCCGGGACCAGGCGACGAGCTGAGGAAGCTGCGCAACCAAGAACAGCCTCAGCTCTCTGCACTCAAGATCCTTCTCAGCGCCGACGGCTGTCCACCGGTTCCTCAACCCCGGCGATGGCGACGGTCCCGCCGGTCATGACCTCGTCGCGTCGCGGACACCGTCCCTGAGCTCTGCGGCGCGGCTGGGGGAGCGGCTGGGGGAATCGTCGGTCCTGGCATCGCCGAACGCCCGCTCAGGCAGCGGACGGACGCAGGCCGCAGTGGCGCAGGCGGTCAACGTCAGGATGACCAGTGCCGCCGTCGCGCCGCCTGGTCCCCGGTCGAACAACCCGCCCACCGCGATGCCGCCGGCGAACGCGACCAGGCCCGACAGGAACGTCTGCACGCCCAGGTACGCCCCGAAACGCGTCGGCGGGGCGAGCCGGGCGATCGTCTGGAACACCGCCGGCTGCAGCAGCCCGTCGGCGAGCCCGTGCAGCACGGCCACCAGCACCAGGCCTGGCAGCCCGGTGCCCGCGCCGGTCGCCAGCAGCAGATGGCCGCCCGCGGCGAGCAGCAGTCCCGCGCGCAGCACGTGCGGTCGGTCGGCGCGGCCGGGTACCGCGCACCACGGCTGGACCGCGGCCGACACCATGGCGAGCACGCAGGAGAACACGGTGACCGCTGTCGAGTCCGCGCCGCCGAGCGGTACGACCACCGACGACTGGTCGGTCAGCAGCATGGCGGGTGCCGACACGGCCGCGAACCCGACGAAAACCCGGTCCCGCAGTACCGTTCGCACCCCGGAGACGACTCCGTGCGGCACCCGTACGCGCGGGACGTGCCGCAGGAGTGAGAACAGGAACGCCGCCACGCCCCACAGCGCTGCCGCCGTCAATGCCACCAGCCAGTAGCCGACGTTCAGCAGCGCCAGCCCGAGCACCGGGCCGGCCACCGCCGCGACCTGCAACGTCATCGCGTACGCCGCGTATCCGCGCGCCCTTCGCCGTTCGGCGAGCCCGGCCAGCAGCGACTGCGCCGCCGGGTGGAACAGCGCCCCGCCCGTGCCCAGCAGCACCACGGCGACGATCAGCCAGGGCAGGCTGGACACAGTGCCCAGCAGGGCGAATCCGGCCGCGCGCAGCAGGCACGCCAGAATGCCCATCCGTACCGGGCCGAGTACGTCCACCAGCACGCCGACCGGCAGGGAGAGCGCGTGCTGCACGAGATTGCGCAGCGCCAGCACCAGGCCGATCCCTCCGGCGGCCAGTCCGAGGTCGGCGCGCAGGTGCAGGACGACGTGCGCCATGGCCGCGAAGTAGCCCAGCGAGATGGCCGCCTGAACGGTGACGACCACGGTGACCGTGCGACGGTCACCGTGGTCCGAGGGGGAGACGATCACGCCGCGGGCAGGACGTTCAGCCGGTACAGCAGTTGACGGGCGAGCGTGGCGCGCTTGGCGGCGTCGGCGTCCTTGGCGATGTCCATGTTCAGCGCGAAGGTGTACAGGCGGCCGCCGCGCTCGACCCAGCCCGTCCACCAGCCGGTGCCGGGGTTGGGGGCGTTCTGCCAGCCTGACTTGGCGTACAGGGCGTACCCGTTCTTCTTCTCGATCAGGATCAGGTCCTGGACGGCACGCTGGTTCGCGCGGGAGGCGGGCAGGCGCAGGGCGGCCAGCCGTTCCATGAACCGGGTCTGCTCCACCGCCGAGATCTTCAGCGGGCCGTCCAGCCAGAACCGGTCGACCACGGTCCCGGTCTGCTGGTTGCCGTAGCCAAGCCGGTGCAGCCACTGACGTTCGCGCGTGAGGCCGATGCGGCGGGCGATCACCTGGAACGCCGCCGCGTTGGAGATGCGCACGGCCTCCCGCATGGTCATGTCCTTCTCCCACTCGGGATACGGCTGCGGCGTGCCGTCCCAGGGGATGACCTCGTCGGGGCTCTTGACCGCGCCCGTCTCCAACGCGACGAGCGCGTGCGGGACCTTGAAACTGGACGCGGGCACCATCGGCGTCTCCGCGCGCCGCCGGTCCACCACGGTCGTCGTCTTGGACGACACGTCCAGCAGAGCGAACGTGCCCCGTACCCCGGCCGTGTCGAACACCGTGCGCAGGTCGTCGCGCACGGTCGTTCCCGGCCGCACCTCGGCAGCCGCAGTGGCGGCGCCGGCTGCGGCGGTGGCCGCGTACGAGGGAGTACCGAGGAGGGTGAGTGAGGTGACCACGATGACGCCCAGCCCCGAACGGAGGGCCTGGGGGATTGCCTTCTTCATGCGCAGAGGAGATCACGGGACATCTGAACTGTCCAATATCGATATCAATGGACGACCGATATTCGAATCCGTATACCCGCTGGCAGAGCAGCTGCCGACGGCGGCGAGCGGCGGACGCGGCCTCGCCTATGGCATCCGCTCCGGCCCGGCCGCCGCCCAGAGCCACCCGGACGACGTACGCCTGCGCGTGGTCGCCGACCACGTCCGCACCGCGCTCATGCTGATCGCCGCCGAACACGGCCTGGAGGTGGACGACGACGGCTTCAGACAGCTCATGACCGAGCAGCGCGAACGCGCCAAGCGCGACGCTCAGGCCAAGAAGAGCGGCCACGCCGACACCCGCCCTCCACCGCGACCTGCTCGACGTCCACGGCCCCACCGACTGGCTGGCCTACCAGAGGCTCACCGCCGGGGCCGGCGTGCTCGGTCTCTTCCACGACGGCCGCCCGATCCCGGTGGCGGCCGAAGGTCAGATCGTGCACGTTGTGCTGGACCGCACCCCCTGCTACGCCGAGTCCGGCGGCCAGGACAGCGACACCGGCACCCTGACGGGCTCCGGCGTCACCGCCGAGGTCCTCGATGTGCAGCGGCCGATCAGGGGGCTGGTCGTCCATCAGGTGCGGGTCACCGCCGGCGAACTGCCCGTCGGCGCCCGGATTCAGGCGGCGGTGGACGCCGAATGGCGGCTCGGCGCCCGCCAGGCCCACTCCGGCACGCACGTCGTGCACGCCGCGCTGCGCGAGGTGCTCGGCCCGGCGGCCCTGCAGTCGGGCTCCTACGATCGGCCGGGCTACCTGCGCCTGGACTTCTCCTGGCGGGGCGGCCTGTCGGCGGCCGTCCGCAGCGGGGTGGAGGAGGTTGCCTACCTGGCGATCCGCCCATCGCCGATGGGCCTTGATCAGCGTCGGCGCCGAGGGCGATGATGCCTCATGAGCGACACCGTGAAGCTCCGCATCTGGTCCGAGACGCGACGCGGAGGTCAGCGATGAACGTCACGCCGATCGACCTCACCGAGGGGCAACGCAAGCTCTTGATTCGCATCCGGGACCACACAGTGATCACTGGCGACGTGAACACCTTGTGGGGCGACTGGACAAGGCGCGCTGTCTTCAAGCGGTTGGCCGAACAAGGGCTGATCCGCGACGAGCGGGACGATCTTGCGAATGGTTACCGCTGGCACGTCACCGACGCGGGCCGGGCAGTGCTCGACCAGATCGCGGAAGTCAAGCGTGCGAGGGCGCTCGGGCGTCGTGCGCGCGCGGGCCGCCGAGGCGGCCAGGTAGGCGTTCACGACCTGGGAGGAGGTCACCATCGCGTTGGCGCCTGGCTGACCTGGTACGGAGATG
>NZ_JBSFGJ010000484.1:0-6647 GCF_053596515.1 Nonomuraea sp. NPDC001684 | reverse complement strand
GCGTTCGGCGACGGCACCCTGCTCATCGAGCGCTACGTCGAGAACCCCCGGCACATCGAGATCCAGGTCATGGCCGACGCCCACGGCAACGTCGTGCACCTGGGCGAGCGCGAGTGCAGCCTGCAGCGCCGGCACCAGAAGATCATCGAGGAGGCGCCGTCGCCCTTCGTGACCCCCGGCATGCGCGCCGACATGGGCGCCGCGGCCGTCGAGGCCGCCCGCTCGGTCGGGTACGTCGGCGCGGGCACGGTCGAGTTCATCGTCGACGGCACCACCGGCTCCTACCACTTCATGGAGATGAACACCCGGCTCCAGGTCGAGCACCCGGTCACCGAGCTGGTCACCGGCCTGGACCTGGTGGAGCTGCAACTGCGCGTCGCGGCCGGCGAGCCGCTGCCGTTCGGCCAGGAGCAGGTGCGGCTCGACGGCCACGCCATCGAGGCGCGCGTCTACGCCGAGGACCCGGCGCGCGGCTTCCTGCCCAGCGGCGGGCGCGTGCTGGCCCTGCGCGAGCCCGGCGACGACGGGCCCGGCCGGGTGCGGGTCGACTCCGGCCTGGCCGAGGGCGGGGTCGTCGGCAGCGACTACGACCCCATGCTGTCCAAGGTGATCGCCTGGGCGCCGGACCGAGAGGCGGCGCTCAGAGCGCTCGACCGGGCGCTGGCCCGCACCGCGGTGCTGGGCGTGGTCACCAACGTGCCGTTCCTGCGCGGGCTCGCCCGCCACCCCGCGGTCGTGGCGGGCGAGCTCGACACCGGCCTGGTCGAACGGGTGCTGCCCGGGCTGCTGCCGGAGTCCGGCGTGCCGCGCGAGGTGGCCGCGGCGGCGGCGCTGATCTTCCACACGCTGCCGCAGGGCCCCGACCCCTGGCAGGTCACCGACGGCTGGCGGGTCGGCGCGCCCGCCTGGACGACCTGGCGGCTGGAGTCGCGCGACGGCGTGCACGCGGTGCCCGTCCGCGGCCTGCCCGGCCGGTCGGCCGAGGTGCTGCTCGACGGAGAGGCGGTGCCCGCCCGGGTCACGACCGGCGGCGGCGCGGCGGCCGTCACGCTCGGCGGCCGGACCGCCCGCTACCTGACCGCCCGCCACGGCGACACGCTCTGGCTCGGCAAGGACGGCGAGTCGTGGGCGTTCACCCGCCACCTCATCGGCGACCCGGGCGACCGGCCCGGCGCCGCGGGGGCGGCCGACGGCGTGGTGCGCAGCCCCATGCCCGGCACCGTCCTGCTGGTCAAGGTGCAGCCCGGCGACCGGGTGAGCGAGGGGCAGCCGCTGGTCGTCGTCGAGGCCATGAAAATGGAGCACACGGTCACCGCCCCCTGCGACGGCGTGGTCGCCGAGCTGCCCGTCCAGCCGGGCAAGCCGGTCGACATGGACGCCGTGCTGGCCGTGGTCACCGGTGAGGAGGCGTGATGCCGTACCGCATGCGAGGGCTTCCCGAGCGGGTCACGGTCTACGAGGTGGGCCCGCGCGACGGCCTGCAGAACGAGTCGGCGATCGTGCCGGTCGAGGTGAAGGCCGAGTTCGTCGACCGGCTGGCCGACGCCGGCCACCAGGTGATCGAGACGACCAGCTTCGTGCACCCCAAGTGGGTGCCGCAGCTGGCCGACGCCGGTGAGCTGCTCGGCCGCCTCGACCGCAGGCCCGGCGTGCGCTACCCGGTGCTGGTGCCCAACGAGCGCGGGCTCGACCGCGCGCTGGAGCTGGGCGTCACCGAGATCGCGATCTTCGCCAGCGCCACCGAGACCTTCGCCGCCAGGAACCTCAACCGCACGCTGGAGAGCCAGTTCGACATGTTCGAGCCGGTCGTGGCCAGGGCGCTGGAGCACGGGCTGCGGGTGCGCGCGTACGTGTCGATGTGCTTCGGCGACCCCTGGGAGGGGCCCACGCCGGTCGGGCAGGTCGTCGCGGTCGGCGAGCGGCTGCTCGGGCTCGGCTGCTACGAGCTGTCGCTCGGCGACACGATCGGCGTCGGCACGCCTGGCCACGTCACCGAGCTGATCGGCGCGTTCGGCGGCCCCGAGCGGCTCGCCGTGCACTTCCACGACACCTACGGGCAGGCGCTCGGCAACACGCTCGCCGCCCTGCAGGCGGGCGTGACCACCGTCGACGCCTCCACCGGCGGCATCGGCGGCTGCCCGTACGCCGAGTCCGCCACCGGCAACCTGGCCACCGAAGACCTCGTGTGGATGTTGTCGGGGCTCGGCATCGAGACCGGGCTCGACCTGGACAAACTCGTGTCCACCAGCACCTGGCTGGCCGAGCGGCTGGGCCGGCCCAGCCCCTCGCGCGTCGTCCAGGCCCTCGCGAAAGGCTGATCATGCTGAACGACGAATACCAAGAGTTGCGCAAGACCGTCGAGGCGTTCGCCCGTGACGTGGTGGCCCCCGTGATCGGCGACTACTACGAGCGCGAGGAGTTCCCCTACGACATCGTGCGCAAGATGGCCGACATGGGGCTGTTCGGCCTGCCGTTCCCGGAGGAGTACGGCGGCATGGGCGGCGACTACTTCGCGCTGTGCCTGGCCCTTGAGGAGCTGGCCCGCGCGGACTCCAGCGTGGCGATCACCCTGGAGGCCGCCGTCTCGCTGGGCGCGATGCCGATCTACCGGTTCGGCACCGACGAGCAGCGCCAGGAGTGGCTGCCCCGGCTGGCCTCCGGCGAGATGCTGGGCGCGTTCGGGCTGACCGAGCCCGGCGGCGGCTCCGACGTGCCGGGCGGCATGCGGACGACCGCCGTGCTCGACGGCGGCGAATGGGTGATCAACGGGACGAAGGCGTTCATCACCAACTCCGGCACCGACATCACCGGCGTGATCGGCGTGGCCGCGCTCACCGGCGAGCGGGAGATCTCCACGATCCTGGTGCCGAGCGGCACGCCGGGGTTCACCGTCTCCAAGAAGTACTCCAAGGTCGGCTGGAACGCCTCCGACACCCGCGAGCTGTCCTTCTCCGACTGCCGGGTGCCCGCCGCCAACCTGCTCGGCGAGCGCGGACGCGGCTACGCGCAGTTCCTGCAGACCCTCGACGAGGGCCGCATCGCCATCGCCGCCCTCAGCGTGGGCCTGGCCCAGGGCTGCGTGGACGAATGCCTCAAGTACGTCAGGGACCGCAAGGCGTTCGGCCACCCGATCGGCCACTACCAGGCCATCCAGTTCAAGATCGCCGACATGGAGGTGCGCGCCCACACCGCCCGGCTGGCCTACTACCACGCGGCCGAGAAGATGCTGGCCGGGGTGCCGTTCAAGAAGGAGGCGGCGATCGCCAAGCTGGTGTCCTCGAACGCGGCCATGGACAACTCCCGCGACGCCACCCAGGTGTTCGGCGGGTACGGCTTCATGAACGAGTTCCCGGTCGGCCGCTTCTACCGCGACGCCAAGATCCTGGAGATCGGTGAGGGCACCAGCGAGGTGCAGCGCATGCTCATCGCCCGCCAGCTCGGCCTCGGCGACCTCTGACCGGAGGCCGTACCGGACGTCACGGCACACTCCCGTGGCACGATGGACGAAAGGGCACAGAGGTTCTAGTGTCGTACCTCATGACGGCGGACGATCTTCTCATCAGGAGGGCGGAGAAGGCGGACGCGGACGAGGTGTTCGCGTTGGCGCGCGAGTTCGGGCTGACCTTCAGGCCGGAGCGCGCGGCCTTCGACGCCGCGCTCCCGCAGCTCCTGCGCAACGAGGACGCCCTGCTGCTCACGGCCGTGGTGGGCGGGCGCGTCCACGGGTACCTGCTGGGGTTCGTGCACCTGACGCTGTTCGCCAACGGGCCGGTCGCCTGGGTCGAGGAGGCGATGGTCCAGTCGGGCTCGCGCCGGCAGGGCATCGGCCGCCGGCTGCTGGAGGAGTTCGAGGCGTGGGCCCGTACCCGTCACGCCGGGTACGTGGCGATGGCCACCCGGCGGGCGCCGGAGTTCTACCACGCCCTGGGGTACGAGGCGTCGGCCACCTTCTTCCGCAAGGTTTTGCGCTGACAGACGACGGCCCGGAGTTTCGGTCCGTTTTGTCGGTGTTTGATGGCATCCTTGGGGCGTGAGCATTCACACCGTCAGCCCCCTGTTCGTCGGGCGCGCCCGCGAGCTGCACGCTCTGGGCGACGCCCTGGCCAGAGCACGTGCGGGCGCGTCGTCCACCGTGCTCGTGGGCGGCGAGGCGGGGGTCGGCAAGACCCGCCTGATCAGCGAGTTCATCGACCGGGCGGGCGAGGCGCGGGTGCTCGTCGGCGGCTGCCTGGAGCTGGGCACCGAGGGCCTGCCGTTCGCGCCGTTCACGGCCGTGCTGCGCGGGCTCGTGCGCGAGCTGGGGCGCGACGGCGTGGCGGCGTTGGTGCCCGGCGGCACGACGCGCGGGCTGGCCCGGCTGCTGCCCGAGTTCGGCGAGCCGGACAAGGACGGCGCCGAGGCGCGGGCCCGGCTGTTCGAGCAGGTGCTCGGGCTGCTGGAGCGGCTGGCCGAGGAGCGTCCGGTGCTGCTGGTGGTCGAGGACGCCCACTGGGCCGACCGCTCCACCCGTGACCTGCTGTCGTTCCTGGTCCGCTACCAGCGCACGGCGGCCCGGCTGATGATCGTGGTCACCTACCGCACCGACGAGCTGCACCGCACCCATCCGCTCCGGCCGATGCTGGCCGAGCTGGGCCGCATCGAGTGGGTGAGCCGGATCGAGCTGCGCCGCCTCACCCGCAGGGAGGCCGTCGCGCAGGCGGCCAGCATCCTGCGGCGCGAGCCGTCGGCCGCCGCGATGGACCTCATCTACGCCCGCAGCGAGGGCAACCCGCTGTTCGTCGAGGCGCTGCTGAGCGAGGCCGACGGCGGCGACATGCTGCCCGAGTCCCTGCGCGACCTGCTGCTGGCCAGCGTCGAGCGGCTGCCCGACGAGACGCAGGAGCTGCTGCGCGTGGCCAGCGCGGGCGGCCAGCGCATCGAGCACGACCTGCTGAGCGCGGTGGCCGGGCTCGACGACACCGCCCTGTCGCGGGCGCTGCGCCCCGCCGTGGCGGGCAACGTGCTGGTGGTCGACGGCGAGGGCTACGGCTTCCGGCACGCTCTCATCCGCGAGGCGCTCCACGACGACCTGCTGCCCGGCGAGCACACCCGCCTGCACACCCGCTACGCGCAGGCACTCGAACGCGACCTGTCGATCCTGCCCGCCCCGCGCGGCGCGATCGAGCTGGCCCACCACTGGCACTCCGCCCACGACTCCACCTGGGCGCTGGTCAGCGCCTGGCGCGCGGCCGCCGCGGCCCGCAAGTCCACCGCCTACGACGAGCAGCTCAGGATGCTCTCGCGGGTGCTGGAGCTGTGGGACCAGGTGCCCGACGCCGCCGAGCGCATCGGCTGCGGCCGCCTCGACGTGCTCAGGCAGACCTCCACGGTCGCCCACCTCGCCGGCGAGTACGAGCGCAGCCTGGCGCTGGCCGGGGCCGCGCTCGCCGAGGTCGACCTCGACGCCGACCCGATCACCGCGGCCACCCTGCTGCGCCAGCGCGGCCTGACCCGCTACGACCTGGGCCGCGCCGGCTATCTCGACGACCTGCGCCAGGCGGCCGAGCTGGTGCCCGCCGAGCCGCCGAGCAAGCTGCGCGGCCAGGTCCTGGAGACGCTGGCGCGCATGCTGCACCGTCCCGAGGACTGGCCGGAGAAGCTGGCGACGGCGCAGCTCGCCATGGAGATCGGCCACCAGATGGGCGACGCCAACGTCGAGGCCCACGCGCTCATCAGCCTCGCCTGGGCGCGGTCGCGCTTCTCCGACATCGAGGCCCAGCTCGGGCAGTTCGCCGAGGCGCGCCGGGTCGCCCGCGCCCAGGGCGCCTACAACGCGCTGATGCGCTGCGCGATCTCCGAGTCCGACGCGCTGGAGGGCGCCGGACGGCACGAGCGGGCCGCCCAGGTCGCCCGCGAGGGCGTGCAGGAGGCCGGGCACTACGGCCTGGCGCGCACGTCCGGCACCTTCCTGGCGATCAACCTGACCGAGCCGCTGCTCTCGCTGGGCCGCTGGGACGAGGCGCTCCAGGTGGTCGAGCAGGCGCTCGACCTCGCGCCGCCGGCCCCCTACCGGGCCAGTCTCCAGGGCTTCCTGGTGGACATCGCGCTCGCGCGGGGACAGATCGACCGGGCCGACAAGCTGCTGTCGTCCTCCGCCAGCGTGTTCGCGCGCGGCACCTACCGGGACCAGACCGTGCTGCCGCAGCTGCGCAGGCAGATCCTGCTGCTGCGGGCGCAGGGGCGGCTCGGCGAGGCGCTGGAGGCCGCGTCCCGGGGGCTGGAGAACCAGGACCTGCTGCCCTCGCCGCGTTACGCCTGGCCGCTGCTGGTGACGTTCGCGCAGCTCGCCCGGCCCGCGCTCGGCGAGGGCGGCGCGCCGTACGCGAGGGTCGCGGCGGCCGTCGTGGCGCGGCTGCGGGAGGTGGCGCGGGAGCTGGCCGTGGACGGCGACCTGCAGGAGGCGCAGCGGCTGACGTTCGCGGCGCTGACCGGGCCGGAGGAGGGGCTCGGCGGGGCGGCCCAGCTCAAGGCGTGGGAGTCGGCGGTGGCGGCCTGGGCGGGGTTGCGGCAGCCGTACGCGGAGGCGCAGTGCCTGGTGGGGGCCGCCCAGGCGGCGCTGGCCGAGGGTGACCGGCGCGCCGCGCCCGGGATGGTGACGCGGGCGCGGG
>NZ_JBSFGJ010000483.1:0-6649 GCF_053596515.1 Nonomuraea sp. NPDC001684 | reverse complement strand
CGAACTCGTCGGCCACCGCGCTCAGGGGCTGCGGCGGCGCGTTCACGCCGTACTTGGCCAGCAGGTGGGCGACGAAGTCGCGGTGGCGGTCGGGCACGAAGTCCAGCAGGTGGGCCCGCAGGTCGAGCGCCGAGGCGTCGATCCGGCCGGGGACGAGCACGTCCACCCCGTACGGCCGCCCGCCCACGCGCTCGTCGATCCA
Source organism: Nonomuraea sp. NPDC001684 (assembly GCF_053596515.1). Lineage (NCBI taxonomy): Bacteria > Bacillati > Actinomycetota > Actinomycetes > Streptosporangiales > Streptosporangiaceae > Nonomuraea > Nonomuraea sp. NPDC001684. Next base: position 6,447 of record NZ_JBSFGJ010000483.1, on the reverse strand, counting down.
GGTCAGCTCGGCGTCCAGCCGCTCCGGCGAGTACGCGACGGCCCCCAGCACCCCGAACCCGCCCGCGTTCGTGACCGCGGCCACCACGTCGCGGCAGTGGCTGAAGGCGAACAACGGGAACTCGACGCCCAGGCGCTCACAGATGGCGGTCCGCATGCACCGACGCTAACCTCCAGAAGCTTGTTCGGTCCATCCCCGTTCCCGGGTCAGCGCGTGCCGGACCTCAGGACGGCCCGGCCTGCCCGTCGAGCGCCAGGGCGATCGCGGCGGCCGCCTCGGCGGCGCCGGGGGCGTGCCAGCCGAGCTCCGGCGTGTACCCGCGGACGCGCTTGGCGGGCACCCCGGCGACCACGCTGTGGTCGGGGAACTCGCCGCGCACCACCGCGCCGCCCGCCACCACGCACTGCCGCCCGAGGACCGTGCCCGGCAGGATGATCGCGCCCGTGCCGAGCCAGGACCCGGCGCCGATCGAGACCGGGCTGTTGCGCGGCCACTGCCGCCCGATCGGCGTCTCGGGGTCGTCGTAGACGTGGTTCTGGTCGGTGATGTAGACGTACGGGCCGGTGAAGACGTGGTCGCCGATGTCGATCGACTGGTGGGCCACGATGTGCGAGCCCCTGCCGATCGAGCACGAGCCGCCGATCCGCAGGATCGAGTCCGGGCCGAGCTCGACGCCCGGCCACATGCCGCAGGAGATCGACACGCGCTCGCCGATCAGCGTGTGCTCGCCGATCTCGATCCACCGCTCGCCGAAGATCGCCCCCGGCGGGAAGGCGATGCTGACTCCCTCGCCGATCCGGCGGAAACGGTAACCCGCCGTGGAGTCCGGGGAGATCGCCCCGGCGTGGCGGATCGCCGCGTACGCACGGTGAATCAGTGCGCCCATGGCCCGGCGTACTAGTGACATAGGGCCCAAAGTTACCGCTAGGTCATGCCGTTCGGGCATGTGAGGGGCGTTGTTTGATATCCTGAGAGCCCGTGGACACTTCGGCCACCATTCGAGCCACGGGAGCCCCTTTGCGCAGCGCATCGCAAACCAAGCATCTGTTCGTCACCGGCGGTGTCGCCTCCAGTCTCGGCAAGGGGCTCACGGCCTCCAGCCTCGGCCGGCTGCTCAAGGGGCGCGGTCTCCGGGTCACCATGCAGAAGCTCGACCCTTACCTCAACGTCGACCCCGGCACGATGAACCCGTTCCAGCACGGCGAGGTCTTCGTCACCGACGACGGCTCCGAGACCGACCTCGACGTCGGCCACTACGAGCGGTTCCTCGACACCGACCTGCACGGCTCGGCCAACGTCACCACCGGCCAGGTCTACTCCAACGTCATCGCCAAGGAGCGGCGCGGCGAATACCTGGGCGACACCGTCCAGGTCATCCCGCACATCACCAACGAGATCAAGGACCGCATCCGGGGCATGGCCGGCCCCGACGTCGACGTCGTGATCACCGAGGTCGGCGGCACGGTCGGCGACATCGAGTCGCTGCCGTTCCTGGAGGCCGTCCGCCAGATCCGGCACGAGGTCGGCCGCGACAACGTCTTCTTCCTGCACGTGTCGCTGCTGCCCTACATCGGCCCGTCCGGCGAGCTGAAGACCAAGCCGACCCAGCACAGCGTGGCCGCGCTGCGCAGCATCGGCATCCAGCCCGACGCGATCGTGCTGCGCTCCGACCGTCCGGTCCAGACGGCGATCAAGCGCAAGATCAGCCTCATGTGCGACGTCGACGAGGACGCCGTCGTCTCGGCCGTCGACGCCGCCTCCATCTACGACATCCCCAAGGTGCTGCACGCCGAGGGCCTCGACGCCTACGTCGTGCGCCGCCTCGGCCTGCCCTTCCGCGACGTCGACTGGAAGGAGTGGGAGCAGCTCCTGCGCCGCGTGCACCGCCCGGCCAAGGAGGTCACGATCGCGCTGGTCGGCAAGTACATCGACCTGCCCGACGCGTACCTGTCGGTCACCGAGGCGCTGCGCGCCGGCGGTTTCGCCAACGACGCGCGGGTCAACATCCGCTGGGTCAAGAGCGACGACTGCGAGACCCCCGAGGGCGCCGAGCGCGAGCTCGACGGCGTCGACGGCGTGCTGATCCCCGGCGGGTTCGGCGTGCGCGGCATCGAGGGCAAGATCGGCGCCATCCGGCACGCCCGCGAGGGCCGGATCCCGCTGCTCGGCATCTGCCTCGGCATGCAGGGCATGGTCATCGAGGCGGCCCGCAACATGGCCGGCATCGAGGACGCCAACTCCGCCGAGTTCGACCCCGACACCAAGCACGCGGTCATCTCCACCATGGCCGACCAGGAGGACGTCGTCGCCGGCGAGCGCGACATGGGCGGCACCATGCGGCTCGGCAGCTACACCGCCAAGCTCGGCGAGGGCACCCTGGCCAGGCAGCTCTACGGCGGCAAGGCCAAGGCCGACGAGCGCCACCGTCACAGGTACGAGGTCAACAACGCCTACCGCGAGCGCCTGGAGAACGTCGGCCTGGTCTTCTCCGGCCTGTCGCCCGACGGCCGCCTGGTGGAGTACACCGAGCTGCCCGTCGACGTGCACCCGTTCTTCATCGGCACGCAGGCGCACCCCGAGTTCCGCTCCCGTCCCACCCGGGCCAACCCGATGTTCAAGGGCCTCATCGGCGCCGCCCTGACCTACGCCGACAGCCGCGTGACCACCAAGGTCGGCAAGTGAACGTTCAGGACACGCCCGAGGCGTGGGACGTCGTCGCGTCCAAGGAGCACTTCCAGGGCTACGTGATCAAGGTCGTCACCGACACGGTCAGGATGCCCCAGGACGAGGTCGCCGACCGCGACTACGTCGTCCACCCCGGCTCGGTCGCCGTGCTCGCGCTCGACGACCACGACCGCGTCCTGATGATCAGGCAGTACCGCCACCCCACCCGGCAGCTCATGTGGGAGCTGCCGGCCGGCATCCGCGACGTGGCGGGCGAACCGCTCGCCGACACCGCGGCCCGCGAGCTCGCCGAGGAGTCCGGTTACCGCGCCGACACCTGGCACACCCTGGTCGACCTGCGCTCCTCTCCCGGCATGACCGACGAGCGGATCAGGGTCTTCCTCGCCCGCGGCCTGAGCAGGATCCCCGACGAGGAGAACACCTTCGTCCACCGGCACGAGGAGATCGGCATGCCGGTCGAATGGGTGCCGCTGTCCGACGCGGTCGAGAAGGCGCTCATGGGAATGATCCACAATTCCCCGGCCGTGGCCGGTATCCTCGCCGCATATGCGGCTTCGGTTGAGGGATTCGCCCTGTTGCGCCCCGCCGACGCCCCGGAGGCGTGACGGAAGGACCATGTCGTGGAGGCGGTGCTCTCCAGCTACCTCGCCCATCTGGCGGTGGAGCGGGGCCTGGCTGCCAACACGCTCGCGTCCTACCGCCGTGACCTGCGGCGATACTTCGAACATCTGCAGGCGCGCGGGCGGCTGAAGCTCGACGAGGTGGGGGAGGCCGACGTCCAGGCCTTCCTCGCCGCGTTGCGCGAGGGCGACCGGGAACATCCCGCCCTCGTGGCCAGCTCGGCCGCGCGGGCCGTCTCGGCCGTACGGGGGCTTCACCGGTTCGCCCTGCGCGAAGGCGTCACGGCCCACGACCCCGCCCACGAGGTACGCCCGCCGCGCCAGCTTCGCAGGCTGCCCAAGGCGATCGCCGTCGACGAGGTCGAACGCCTCATCGCCGCCTCCGGCCCCGACGGCGCCCCGCTCACCCTGCGCAACCGCGCCCTGCTGGAGGTCCTGTACGGCACCGGCGCCCGCATCTCCGAAGCCGTCGGCCTGGCCGTGGACGACCTCGAACCCGACCAGGTGCGACTGCGCGGCAAGGGCGGCCGCACCCGCGTCGTCCCGCTCGGCCGCTACGCCCGCTCGGCGCTCGACGCCTACCTCGTCCGCGCCAGGCCCGGCCTGCTGGCCCACGGCCGCGGCACCCCCGGGGTCTTCCTCAACGCCCGCGGCGGCCGGCTGACCAGGCAGGGAGCCTGGGAAGTGCTCCAGGCCGCGGCCGAACGCGCCGGCCTGGCCGGCATCAGCCCGCACGTCCTGCGCCACTCCTTCGCCACCCACCTGCTCGACGGCGGCGCGGACGTCCGGGTGGTCCAGGAGCTGCTCGGTCACGCCTCCGTCACCACCACGCAGGTCTACACCCTGGTGACGGTCGACAAACTCCGCGAGGTCTACGCCGCGGCGCACCCGCGCGCCCGGCAGTGATCTATAGTCTTTTGCGCGTGCGCGGTGCCCCGGCGTGCCGCCTTGCCGCGTTTAGTGGTGACGCCATAGTGTCCGTCCGGACGGTCCGGTTCGGGATCGTCAGGGAGGTTCGAGCTGGTGACTGTGACGACCAAGGGTTCGACCCCGGGGACCCCCGACAACCCCTGGGGTGACACCAAGACCAACGCGCCTTCCAACGGCGTCAACCTGGGCCCCACCCAGCGCCCGCGACCGGTGTTCCCTGAACCGGTCCCGCCGCAGGTGCACGGCCCGGCGCGAGTGGTCGCGATGGTCAACCAGAAGGGCGGCGTCGGCAAGACGACCACCACCATCAACCTGGGCGCGGCGCTGGTCGAGTGCGGGCTGAAGGTGCTGCTGGTCGACTTCGACCCGCAGGGCGCGCTCTCGGTCGGCCTGGGCATCAACCCGCTCCAGCTCGACCTGACCGTCTACAACCTGCTGATGGACCGCGGCGTCACCGCCGAGGACGTCCTGCTGGAGACCGGCGTCGAGGGCCTCGACCTGCTGCCCAGCAACATCGACCTGTCGGCCGCCGAAGTGCAGCTCGTCACCGAGGTCGCCCGCGAGCAGGTGCTCGGCCGGGTGATCAAGCCGCTGCTGCCGCACTACGACGTCTGCCTCATCGACTGCCAGCCGTCGCTCGGCCTGCTCACCATCAACGCGCTGACCTGCGCCCACGGCGTCATGGTGCCGCTGGAGTGCGAGTTCTTCGCCCTGCGCGGCGTGGCGCTGCTCATGGACACCATCTCCAAGGTCCAGGAGCGGCTCAACGAAGACCTCGAGATCGAGGGCCTGCTCGCCACCATGTACGACGCCCGTACCCTGCACGGCCGCGAGGTGCTGGCCCGCGTGGTGGAGGCGTTCGGCGACAAGGTGTTCCACACGGTGATCAACCGTACGGTCCGCTTCCCCGACGCCACCGTCGCCGGCGAGCCGATCACCACCTTCGATCCGTCGTCCCTCGGCGCCAACGCCTACCGCGAACTGGCCCGCGAGGTGCTCTCGCGCTGGCCGGCTCCTGCGACAATGGCCAGGTGACCGCAGAGCAGACCGAGGCCCCCCAAGGCTTCCAGGTACACCTGGACGTCTTCGAAGGCCCCTTCGACCTGCTCCTCGGCCTGATCGCCAAGCACAAGCTCGACATCACCGAGGTCTCGCTCTCCAAGGTCACCGACGAGTTCATCGCCTACATCCGGTCCAAGGGCCCGGAGTGGGACCTCGACCAGACCAGCCACTTCCTGCTGGTCGCGGCCACGCTGCTCGACCTGAAGGCGGCCCGGCTGCTGCCGTCCGGCGAGGTGGAGGACGAAGAGGACCTCGCCCTCCTGGAGGCCAGAGACCTGCTGTTCGCCCGGCTGCTGCAGTACAAGGCGTACAAGGAGGTCGCGAAGGTCTTCGCGGGGCGGATGGCCGAGGAGAGCCTGCGCTTCCCCCGCACGGTGTCGCTGGAGCCGCAGTTCGCCAACCTGCTGCCCGAGCTCATCCTCGGCATCGGGCCCGAGCAGCTCGCCCGCATCGCGGCCAAGGCGTTCACCCCGAAACTGCCGCCCACCGTCAGCGTCGGCCACATCTACCAGCCGCTGGCCAGCGTCAAGGAGCAGGCGGCCATCCTGGTCATGCACCTGCGCAGGCTGCGCCGGGCCACCTTCCGCGCGCTGACGGCCGACTGCGAGGGCACCTTCCAGGTCATCGCCCGCTTCCTGGCCGTGCTGGAGCTGTTCCGAGAGTCCGCGGTGACGTTCGAGCAGGTCGAGGCGCTGGGAGAGCTCCACGTCACCTGGACGGGCGCCGACGACGGCGACGTCGCGGTGGGGGACGACTACGAGGAATCCGCGGAGAAACCATCGAATGACTGACAACCCCAACCCCCTGCCGGGCCCCCGCAAGGCCCCCGACTCGGGGTCGCCGCTGCCCGCCTGGATGACGCTCCCGGGCTCCCTCGTCCAGCCGTCCTCGCCGGAGGAGGCGTCCGCCCTGCCCGCCGGCCCCGAAGTGCCGGTCGCGCCGCCGAAGCCCTCCCCGTCGCCCGAGTCGCCGTCCCCTGAGTCGCCGTCGCCCGAGTCGTCCTTCACCGAGTCGCCTTCCGCGGGCCCCGAGCGGCCCGTGGACACCGCCGCTGACCTGGAGGAAGAGCAGCAGGGCCCGGAGGAGGGCGTTCGGGCGGAAGGGCCCGTTCTTGAGGCGGCCCTGGAGGCCATCCTGATGGTCGTCGACG
>NZ_JBSFGJ010000482.1:0-6675 GCF_053596515.1 Nonomuraea sp. NPDC001684 | reverse complement strand
AGCTCTTCCGCGATCTCGCGCAGCGAGGTCGCCTCGTAACCCTGCTCCGTGAAGAGTTTCAGCGCGATCTCCTGGATCCGCGCCCGCGTGTCTTCCCGCACTTTGCACCTTGATTTCGACTTGACGGTCGGCAAGTAAGTATCTAGCTTATTCTAAGCTTGCCGGTCGGCAAGTAAGCAAGATCACAACTGGGGGTGTGCAGTGGCGGAGGCAGTCGGACGGCGCCGCGAGGTCATGGTCGTCCTGCCGGGCCTGATGCTGGCCATGGTGCTGGCCATGCTGGACAACATGATCGTGGGCACGGCCATGCCGCGCATCGTGGGCGAGTTAGGGGGCCTGACCCATCTGTCGTGGGTGGTGACCGCCTACGTCCTGGGCACGACGGTCTCGACGCCGATCTGGGGCAAGATCGGCGACCTGTACGGCCGCAAGACCATCTTCATCACCTCGGTCGTCATCTTCATGATCGGCTCCGCGCTGTGCGGCATGGCCGGCTCCTCCATGCTGGGCGGCCCGGCCGACGGCATGACCGAGCTGATCGCCTTCCGCGCCATCCAGGGCCTCGGCGCCGGCGGTCTCATGGTCAACGTCATGGCCATCATCGGCGACCTGGTGCCGCCCCGCGAGCGCGGCCAGTACCAGGGCATCATGGCCGGCGTCATGTCGCTGGCGATGATCGCCGGCCCGCTGGTCGGCGGCTTCATCACCGACCACCTCGACTGGCGCTGGGCCTTCTACGTGAACCTGCCGGTCGGCGCGGTCGCGCTGGTCCTGCTCGTGCTCAACCTCCACCTGCCGCGGACGCACAACAAGGTGCGCATCGACTGGGCGGGCGCGGTCCTGCTGTCGGTCAGCATCACCGCGATGGTGCTCATCACCACCTGGGGCGGCAACGAGTACACCTGGGGCTCCTGGCAGATCCTCACCCTGATCGCGGTCGCCGTGGTCTTCCTGGCCGGCTTCATCGTGGTCGAGCGCCGCGTGGCCGAGCCCATCATGCCGCTGCAGCTGTTCCGCAACCGCAACTTCACCCTGATCTCGGGCATCGGCTTCCTGCTCGGCTTCGCCATGTTCGGCGCGATCAACTTCCTGCCGCTGTTCCAGCAGACCGTCCAGGGCGCCACGGCCACGAACTCCGGCCTGCTCCTGCTGCCCATGATGGCCTCGGCCATGGTCGTGTCGCTGTTCGTCGGCAAGGCCATCACCAGCACCGGCAAGTACAAGATCTACCCGATCGTCGGCGGCGTCGGCATGGCCGCCGGCATGTGGCTGCTGTCCACGATGGGCGTCGACACCGCCTCCTGGCAGACCGGCCTCTACATCGCCGTGCTCGGCCTCGGCATGGGCTTCCTCATGCAGACCACCATGCTCATCGCGCAGAACAGCGTCGAGCAGAAGGACCTCGGCGTCTCCAGCAGCGCCACCACGTTCTTCCGGTCGATCGGCGGCTCGTTCGGCGTCTCGCTGTTCGGCGCGATCTTCAACAATCACTACCTGTCGGAGCTGACCGGCCGGTTCGGCGCCCAGGCGGCCGAGCGCATGACCTCGGGCGGCGGCGCCAGGATGGACCCCAAGCAGCTCGAACAGCTCCCCGTGCAGATGCGCACCGGGATCCTGGAGTCGCTGGCGACCTCGATCTCCGGCGTGTTCTGGTGGGCCATCGCCTTCGCCGTCGTGGTGCCGCTGCTGGCGGCCTTCATCAAGGAGATCCCGCTGCGCGGCGGCGCTCCCGCGGAGGCGGCCCCGCAGGAGGCGGTCAGCCCGGCGGCAGGCTGAACAGCCGGTCGATCGCCGTCAGCTGGAACAGGCTGCGCAGATAGGGCGTCAGCGCCACCACCCGCACCACGGCGCCGGCGTCCGCGGCCCGCAGCTGGAGGCGGACGAGCCCGGCCAGGCCGGAGGAGTCGACGAAGGTCAGCCGGGACAGGTCGACGTCGATCGCGGTGCAGCCCGCGGGGACGGGGAAGTCGCCCAGCCGGCTGACGGACTCGTAGTCGAGGTCGCCGGACAGGGCGAGCGCGACGGTCGTCGCGTCGGGGGTGGCGACCTCGATGTGCAGCGGCTTCCTGTCGACCACCCGGCCAGCCTAGCCACCCCGGGGAAAATGGGAGGCGCCGGGGTGGGCGAAGTGTGCACAATCCTCCCCATGCACATCTTGCGCCGCCCCCGGGTCGACGACGCCGCGGCCATCCACGAGCTGGTCTCGGCCTACGACACCGACGTCATCGGCTCGCCCGACATGACGCTCGACGACATCGCCGACGAGCTGGCCGAGCCGGGCTTCGACCTCGACAGGGACGGCTGGCTGGCCCACGACGAGACCGGCCGCCTGACCGGTTGGGCCTGGGCCTGCCGGGTGGGCGACAGCGACCTGGTCAACATCGAGGTCATCACCCGCCCCGGCCTGACCGGCCTGGACGACCTGCGGCGGGAGCTGTGGCGCACGGTCACCGCCCGCGCCCGCGAGCTCGGCGCCGAGCGCGGCCACGACGGCGTCACCCTCGACATCGGCATCTACCGCGCTGACCAGGACAAGCAGTCCTACGCCAAGGAGCAGGGCTTCGAGCCCGGCACCAGCTTCCACCGCATGCGCGCCGACCACACGGCCCCCGTCGAGGCGCCCGCCCCGCCGCCCGGCCTCACCCTGCACACGGGCGAGGACGAGGAGACCCGCCGCGCCGCGCACGAGGTGCACCAGATCGGCTTCGCCGAGCACTTCGGCTTCATCTCGGTCGACTACGACCACTGGTACGAGCGCCGCCAGGCCATGAGCGTCACCGACTGGAGCCAGCTCACCCTGGCCAGGATCGACGGGGAGCCCGCCGGCGTGCTGATCGGCAACAACCAGTTCGTCCCCGACGAAGACTGCGGCTACGTCGCCACGCTCGCCGTGCACCCGCGCTTCCGCGGCCTGGGCCTGGGCCGCTTCCTGCTCCGGCACGCCTTCGCCGCCGACGCCGCCAGCGGCCGCAAGGGCACGATCCTGCACGTGGACAGCAACAACACCACCCCCGCGCTGGGCCTGTACGAGTCGGCGGGCATGCGCCGCGTGCTGGCCATCGACGTCTGGCGGCGCCGCCTCTGACGCCGTCCCGTCACCGGCTCCCGCTAGACCCGGTGGCGGGCCAGGTGCTCCAGCACCGACTGGTTGGCCTCCCAGCCGTCGGGGAACTTCACCGGCACCCCGAGCTGCACCGGCTCGGCCGACGGGTGGGCGTCCAGCAGCTCGGCGATGCCCGCCCGCGCCACCATCACGCAGGCGTGCCGGTGGCGTGAGGCCAGCACGCACAGCCGCCCCGACTCCAGGTGGAAGGCGGTGGCGTCGCGGCGGCCCGACAGCGGGTGCAGCACGATCGTCACGTCGTACTCGCGGCCCTGGAGGCGGTTGGCGGTGTCCACGGTGATCTCCGGCGGCAGCCCGGCGTTCCTGATCGCGGCCACCTGGTCGCGATGGGCCGCCCCGACCGCGATCCGGTCGGCGGTCACCGGCCGCTCGCCCTGCTCGGAGGTCGCCACGGCGCCGCGCTGCAGCAGCCGCGCCGCCAGCAGCGCCACGGCCTGCACGGCCTCGCCGTCGGTGCGCACGGTGTGCCGTTCGGGCAGCTCCAGCAGCGCCCACCCCGACCGGGCGGCCTCCTCCAGCGCGCGGTCGTGCACGGTGCCCATGCCGCCCGCGGTCAGTTCGAGCCGCCGGTCGCCCGCCGAGGTGCCCGACCGGAACCCGGTGAACGGGTAGAACGCCTTCGACACCACCGGCGCGGCCGAGGCGGGCAGCCGCCAGGACACCGGCAGCCGATGGACCGGCAGCTCCGGGTTGTGCCGCAGCAGCACCGCCACCGCGCTCTGCAACGGGTCCCACGACAACCCCGACCAGCGGTCGCCGTCGACGATCGAGAACGGGTCGAGCTGCCCGGGGTCGCCGACGAACAGCGCCCGCTCGAACAGCGCCGCGATGCGCAGCAGCTTGTCCGAGCGCATCTGGTACGCCTCGTCCACGATCGCCCACGGCCACACCCGGCCGGAGATCCACGCCCACTTGTCGGCCGTGGCGATGACGATGTCGGGGTCGCCGAGGTCCTGGATCCTGGTGCCGACGGTGACGCCGGCCAGCTCCAGCATGCGCGGGTGGGGCACGTACCCGCCGGCCGACAGCCGTCCGACCTTCAGGTGCGGGTGTTTGTCGGAGATGCGGGCCACGAGGTCGTCGACCTGCTCGTTCGTCTGGGCGACGATCATCAGTGGCTCGCCGGTGGCGGCGATGTGCGCGGCGGCCCGCACGACCAGCGTGGACTTGCCGGCGCCCGGCGGGGAGTCGACCACGACGCCGCGGTTCCTGGGCAGGTCGGCCAGGACGTTCGCGATCACCTGCTCCGGGCTCTCGCTCACGACCATTCCTCCTGGGCGTCCTCGTCGTCGGGGATGTACTCCTGCGGCGGCCCGCCGTGCGTCCACGGCGTGGCCTCGGCCTCGGGCAGCGCCGGCGAGCCCTGGAAGTCGTCGGTCAGCGAGGTGTAGCAGACCCGCTCGCCGATCTCCGGCACGGCGCCGGGGGCGGGCGTCCTCCCCCGGCCCATGCCCTTGGTGATCTTCAGGGTGATCAGCCCGCCGTGCGCCTCGACCAGCTCGGCGCCCTGGCCGCGGCGCTGCGGGGTGCCGAGCGAGGCCCCGGGCGGCAGGCGTACCGGGTCGTCGGTCTTCAGCACCACCAGCGGACGCAGCTTGCGCGAGCGGCCTTCGCCCTCGACGTTGTCGGGGACGGTCTCGACCACCTCGCCGGCGAACGCCTCGCCGGTCAGCCGGTACTCGGCCATCACCAGCGGGTCGTCGTAGGCGCGCTGCACGTCGTAGGCGGCCTGGGCACGTTCCATGCGGGCCAGCTTGGCCGCGGCCGCCACCGCGCCGTCGCGCCTGGCCTGCGGCGGCGCGCCCTCGGCGATGTGGGCGGCCATGGCGCTGAACGAACCGCGGTCCTGCTCCCAGCGCTGGGCCACGCTCGCGCCCGGCTCCAGCCCGGCCAGCAGGTCGAGCGCCTGCCACATCAGCCGCCAGGTGGGTTCGAGCTGGGTGCGCAGCGCCTCGGCGACCCGCTCGGGCGACTCGCTGTCGATGGCCGGCGCGAGCACCTCGGCGTCGAAGCCCGGATCGGTCGCGGGCCCGGCGGGCGGCCAGATCAGCGGGTCCTCGGCGTCGTCGGAAGGGCCCTGGGTGATCCAGGACAGCAGCGCGGCCAGGTTGGCGTCCTCCAGCGCGCTCTGCCCGCTGGCCCAGTGGCGGCCCAGCTCCTCGGTGGCGGCCAGCGTCAGCGACGAGCCCGGGTAGGCCGCCCGCTCGGCGAAGTACGTCAGCCACCGCCCCAGCAGCGGCACCTCGGGCGGCACCGGGTAGGGCCCGTCGGGCCTGCGGAAGCGCGTGGAGCGGCCGAGCAGCCTGGTGAAGCCGACGCCCGCCTGGTTCGGCAGGACGAGCTGCGGCGCGTCGAGCGCCCGCTCGTAGGGGTCCGCGTTCTTGCGCTCCACCGTCTCGGTGTCGGCGGTGAACCCCTCGACGTACGGCAGCAGCACCCCGGCCAGCTCGGCGGCCCAGGCGAAGCGCAGCTCACGGTTGCGCGGCTGGGTGACGACGAGCAGGCGCGGCCGGTCGCGGTCGGTGCCGAGCATGGCGGCCAGCGGCGCGGCGGCCTCGCCCGACAGCTTGAGCGGGATGAACACCATCGGCCGCGCGCCCACGTGGCAGTGGCGGACCGTGGCGACGGGCTGGGCGATGCCCTCCCGCAGGGCGCGCAGCCGGGCGAGCGAGGTGAGCAGGCTCAACTGAGGCACTCCCTGCGCAGGCGTTCGGCGTTGCGGAGCAGGCCGGCGATCTCCTCCTGGCCGTCGGCCGGGTCACGCAGGCCGTCGGCCAGGCCGAGCGCCTCGGCGACCGAGGCGACCCCGCCCAGCTCGTCGCGCACCTGGCGGCCGAGCAGGTCGGAGGCGCCCTCCTGGCGGGCCTCGTCGCGGCAGAAGAAGCACAGGTCGCACGCGGACAGGCAGTCGGGCGCGTAGCGGGCGGTGGTCCTGCGCAGCGCGTCGGCCAGCTCGGCCGCCGGACGGGTGGGCCGGCCGTCCTCGCCCGGCCGCAGGTCGAAGCTGAGGTCCTCGGGCAGCGCGGCGAGCAGCCGGTCCAGGCCGGTCATCCGGGTGAGCTGACGGCGCAGCACGGCCAGCTGCCTGCGCACGTCGACCAGGGTCGCCACCGGCCGGTTGGCGAAGTTCTCGGGGCACACCAGCACCACGTCGTGGGAGACGGTGAGCGGGTCGTGCCCCAGCTCCGCCAGCATCGTGCGCAGCGCCAGCACGTAGACGGCGGCCTGGCGGGCGGCGGCGGCCACCGCGGCCGGCTCGGCCTGCCCGTCGACCACCGCGAACGACTTGATCTCCACCACGTGGAAGCGCCCGCCGAGCTGGAAGGCCACCACGTCGGGTTCGAGGAACGCGGTGTGGCCGGCGATCTCCAGGCTGAGCAGCGGGTGGTCGAACAGCGTGCCGGCGTCCTGGTCGCCGCGCGCCGCCCGGTCGAACAGGGCGCGGGTGTGGGTGTGGCGCAGGTGGGCGCCGACGTTCTCCACGTCGTGGTAGGCCACCTCGGCGAGCGGCAGGTCCAGCACCTCGCGCAGCATGCGCAGCAGCTCGGCGC
>NZ_JBSFGJ010000481.1:0-6678 GCF_053596515.1 Nonomuraea sp. NPDC001684 | reverse complement strand
CCCTCGGCGGCGGTGCCGTACAGGAACTCTCCCGACAGCGCCCGCTCGACCGCGCCGCGCAGCGGGTCGTGGCCGATGACGGCGCTCAGCGGGACGGTGGCCCACAGGAAGTCCACGCCCTCGGCCGTGAGCAGCCGGTGCGGGTAGCCGCCCCAGAAGACGGCGAGCCGGCCGGGCGGCAGGTCCACCTCGCCGCCGACGGTCGCGTACCTGGCGGTGCCCGACAGGACGAGGTTGAACTCGACCTCGGGGTGGATGTGGGAGCGGGGCATGGGGCCCGACGTCACGTGGAACGCCTGCAGGCCGATGACCTGGGCGAGAGACTGCACACCTTGAGGATATGCGACATCTCGGATCTTCCGGGTGGATGACCGGAATGAGGTCGTCGCGGCAGAGTGGCGGCATCTCACCACACCCCGGAGGTTCCACCATGTCCGAGCTGGACGACTTCATGTTCGACCTCAACGGCTACCTGATCCTCAGGAACGCCGTGGACGCGGATCTGCTGCGGCGGCTCAACGAGGAGTTCGACGCCTTCCCCCGCCACCTGGCCAGGGGCGAGTGGTACCGGGGCGCCCAGCGCCGCGACTACACCCCCGAGACCGGCTTCGAGCTGCACCAGGCGGTGGCGGCGGGCCGGCCGTTCGAGGAGCTGGTCGACCACCCGAGCTGGTTCGACCTGGTCAGGCACTACGCGGGCGAGGAGGACAGCTACATCCCCGGCGTCTTCGTCGACGAGACGATCGCCTCGATCCGCGAGTCGGGCGGGCACCACCCCGTGCACTCCGGCGGCTACCGCACCGCGCTGCGCTGCGGCTACCGCTACGACCACGGCGTCTTCCGCTGCGGCCAGGTCAACATCATCCTCGCGCTGACCGACATCGGCGAGGGCGACGGCGCGACGATGGTGGTGCCCGGCTCGCACAAGTCGAACTTCCGGCACCCGCTGGGCGGCGACTACGCCAGGGGCGACCGCATGGACACCCTGCCGGGCGCGATCCCCGTCCACCTGGAGAAGGGCGACGCGCTGCTCTTCGTGGACGGGCTCATGCACGGCGGCTCCACCCGGACCAACCCCGGCGAGCGCCGCGTGGTCATCTACCGCTACGGACCGGTATGGGCGGGCAGCAGGTACGGCTACGTCTACGACGAGTCCTGGCTCGGCGGCCTGACCGAGCAGCGTCGCAAGGTGCTCAACCCGGTCCCGCACGTCCACGTCGGCGACCCCTGCCCCGCGGAGCCCGGGGACAGGTGAGCGACGGTCACTCCCGCCCGCGGGTGTGCCAACCTGGAGGCGTGACTGTCGAGTGGTCGCGAGCCAATGCGCTCGCAGCCGTCAGGGCGCGGCCTTCCGGTGTCCCGGCCGGCGCGTGGGCCCGCAAGGTCGAGTTCCTCCTCATGGAGGAGCTCGACACCGGGCTGGTCCGCCGGAGCCGCCGGACGGTCCGCGACGGCCGGGTCCTGCTGGACACCCGCCACGCTCCGGACGTCTGGCCGGCCGGATACCACGTCGGCGAGGTCCCCCTCGACAACGACGCGCCCGCCGCCGATGCCGGGTTCTGGCTGGCCAGGGCGGGGCTGGACGTCGGTGTCCCGCGGCGGCTGATCGCCGAGGCGAGGCTGCCCTGCTGGCTCCAGGCCTACGTCGACAACGACCGCGGGGAGCCCTTCGTCGGCCACGCGGCCGCGTCCTGGGAGGACGAGCGGCACACCATGGCCCGCCTCGACGTGGCGTACGTGCTGCCCGGCGTCCCGGCCGGGGTGCGCCGGGCGCTGGCCCGCCTCGCGGTCCACGAGGTGGCCGAGGCGGGCGCCCTGGGCGTCGTCACCGCGATCGACGTCCCCGAGCTGCGGGAGCCCGGGTTCGGCCCCGCAGACGGCGGCGGACTCGTCCTGCACACCATGAGCGGTGCCTGATCCCGGAGTGACGGGCCCGCGCCCGAGGTCAGCGCACGGGCTCAGCGGCGGGGACAGGCGAACTCGTCGTGCGGGCCCCAGGCGGTCTTCACGTCGCCGCCGTCGCGGCGGCCGCACTCCATGGCCACCACCGGCCCTTGCGGCGTGTCCCGGAGGATGAGGAACCTCTTGTCGGACGGCACGACGGTCACCGCGCCCGACGCGTTGCGGGGATCGCTCGGGTAGACGATCGTCCCCGTCGCGCCGCGCAGGCCAGCGTCGCCGCCGACGCCGAAGGAGGACAGGACCTGCACCGAGCCCCGCCCGCACCCCGCCGCCTTGTTGAGCTGGCAGACGGTGTTGACGGCCGTGGCCATGGTCATGAGGGCGTCGTAGGCGAGCGGCCCACGCCAGTGGTCGTACCAGGCGTCGTGGCCGTAGGCGGCGGAGTAGCGGGCGAGGTACTCCCTGCCCATCTCGTTCGGCGGCCGGCTGGGGAGCGCGTGCGCCGAGTAGTACAAGGTGACGCCGTCGAACGACAGTTGCTGCGCGCGCGTCACCGTGGTGGTGACGTCGGCGCCGGCCAGCACGGTGAGGGCGCTCGGGCACGCGTTCTTGCCCTTGACGGTCTGCAGGAAGTCGCGCAGCCGCTGGGCCCGTCCCGGCCAGAGGACCAGGGTGCGCCGCGGGTCCTTGGCGACGATCGCGCAGGTCTCGTCGGCCAGCGCCGACAGGCTGTACACCGTCTTGCCGCCGGGCTGGGGGCTCTTGTTCGACGGCGAGAACCACAGCTGGGTGCTCGGCCGGAACTCGGCGGCGAAGTCGTCGCTGAGGGTCTTGCTGTAGTCGTCGTCGGGATCGCCGAGGATGACGGCCGAGGCGGCGGGGGCGCAGGTGCCGTCATCGGCGGGGATGACGCCGGCGTTCCTGACGAAGGTCGCGATGAGCCGGGCCTGTTCCGGATTGTCGTAGGAGACCTGGTGATAGAGCGGGTGCGACTGGAAGGTCTCCGAGGTGGCGCCGATGCCCAGCATGGGCAGGCCGCCGTCGCCGAGGATCCGCTGGGCCTCGATCGTCTCCTTCCGGCTCTCGCCCAGCCCGATCACGCCGAGCACCTTCCGGTCCGGCTGGGCCGCGATCCGGCGCGCCATCTCGGGCGCCTTCGCGTACCCGGCGCCGGCCTCCTCGACGTTCACCCGCACGAAGACGTTGCCGTCGTAGTTGCGCCGGCTGTGCGGGGTGGCCTCCGCCATGTCGTTCATCTTCTGCTGGGCCAGCCGGATCCCGCGCAGCTCGGGAAGCACGCCGTTGTACTCGGGATGCTCGAAGGCCGCGACGCCGGAGCCGAGGTACACCACGGTCTTGACGGTGTATCCCTGTTTCTCCTTGGCCTCGACCCTGGCGTTCTCGGCCTCGATCCGCTGCTTGTCCGCGGCGTAGAGGCTCTGCGCCCCGGCGGCGTCCGGGACCGGGGCGGGCGGGCTCGCCGGGCCGGGCGCCGGACGTGCGAGGCAGGAGGTGTCCGGCGGCCGGATCGGGGGCAGCCAGGGGATCGCGAGCACGGCCGCCAGCCCGACGGCGGCCAGGCCCTGCGCCACGGCCTCCGTCGCGGCGAGCGCGGGGCTGCCGAGCCGCACGGGGATCCTGGTCCGGCCCGCCAGGGCGGCGGCGTCGAGGCCGCCGGTCCCCTGGATGACGCCCTCCGTCGTGGCGAGGGCCGTCTGGCCGTCGAGAGCGCTCGCCGTCCACCTGAGGTCCGGGTCGGCGGCCCCGGCGTCGGATGCCGGCGCGGCGATCACAATCGTGCGGCGTACGCGGGTGTCCCGTACGGCGTCGGCGACGCGGTCGGTGAGCGCGGCGTCGCCGGTGACGAAGAGCACGAACCTGCTGCGGCGACGCCGCCGCCACGGTGACAGCCTGGGGGTGAAGGCCGCCTCCAGGTCGCACAAAAGCGCACGGAGCAGGGCTCCCTCCTGTTTCGCCCGGTCGGGGCCCCACATGAGCCGGCCGGCTTCCGGGAAGAAGTCGGCCTTGTCATGCCCGATGTGGCCGGGGAACCAGCCGCGGGTCCGGCGGCGCCACGACCAGCGGAAAACTCCGCGGATCGCCCAGCCCGCCAGGATGAACAGGAGAACCTGGAAAAACAACGACAATCCGCCTACTTGGTTGGCACTCCGTACGAAATAGGCGAGATTTGGGTGAAGGTCGTGAAATGCCAGCTCTAGTGCGCCGGTTGCCTGCTCGCCACCCTTTATCGCCTTTAAGACCCGATAACGGGGAAAACGTACTGTGCCCCAGCCGCGTGGCGTCGTGTTCCCCAGCTGGACGACGACCCCGTCCAGGCTGGTGGCCTCGTCGATCTCGGCGTGCGGGACGAGGGGCCGGTCGTCCGCCGTGCGCAGCCGGCGGGCGAGCGCCTTGACCACGACGCCGGGGGCGGCCGCCCGGGTGCCCTCATAGATCTTCACGACGAGCGCCGGAGCGGCCCTGCGTGCCGTGACTCTTTCGTCGATCATCGAGGCGAACGCGTCGAAATCGCCGTTCAGGGGAGCCATGCACCCAGTATTGGGGGCACGGGCAATTCGGCCCGCCCGCGATACGAAAGTGAAATCGAACGGTTCGCGACTATCGGCTCTCGCGCAGGAGCGAATGCAGCCCGGCGGTGTCGACGACGTGGGCCGTTCTCGGGAACACGCCGGTCATCAGCGTCCGGTGGAGGTGCGGGTCCGGATCGGCGACGCCGTCCGACAGGACGTGCAGCCGGTAGTCGCGGTCGGCGGCGTCGGCCACGGTGGACAGGACGGCGCCGCTGGTGGTGAGCCCGGCGACGACCAGGGTGGTGATCCCGCGCTCCCGCAACCGCCGGTCGAGGTCCGTCGTGGACAGCGCGCCGACCCTGGTCTTGCGGACGACGAGGTCCCCGGGCTCGGGCGCGACCCGCCGGTGGAAGTCCGTCCCGGGGTCCTCGTGGTGCAGCAGGCGTCCGCGCCCGATGAGCGAGAAGGTCGGGTTGGCGGCCGGGATCGCCGCCCAGTCGGCCTCGGTGAAGCCGAGCCGCACGTGGACGACGGCGGCGCCGTGCGCGCGCATGGCGGCGGCGGCGTCGGCCACCCGGGACAGCAGCGCCTCCTGCTCCTCCAGGCCGGGCAGCGAGGCGAGCACGCCCTGCTGGAGGTCCAGGACGAGCAGCGCGGACGTCCGGGGGTCGAGCTCGGGGGACGTGACGGTCATCGTTGTCTCCTTGGTGATGAGGGGATTCAGGCGTGGGTCGCGGGCACCGGCTCGGGAAGGGCCGCGGCGGCGCGCCCGGGAAGCAGCAGCGGGGTCGCCAGCAGGAGCACGCCGGCCAGGCCGATGGCCGGACGGGGGCCGAGCAGGGCGCCCAGCACCCCCCACGCGGCCGTCAGCAGCGCGGTCGACGCCTTGGTCGTCACCGACCAGGCCGACAGCGTGCGGGTGATCCGGTCGTTCGGGGTGCGTTCGAGGCGGTAGGTGGCCGAGACGGGGTTGAAGACGCCGCAGCAGAAGATGAGCCCGAGTTCGACGCCCATCACCAGCAGCAGCCCTCCGGTGCCGGGCCCCACGAAGGCCAGCCCGAGCGGCCACACCGCGCGCAGCGTCCCGGTCACGACCAGGACGCGGTGCTGCCCGAACCGGGTGACCAGCGGACGGGCCAGCCGCGCCCCGAGCAGCCCGCCGATCGCGGGCACGGCGAAGGCGAGACCGTACTGCCACGAGGTGAACCCCAGCCGGCCGAGCATCAGGACGGCCAGCAGCGCGTCGGCGGCCATCAGCAGCCCGTTGAACAGGGCGGTGTTGAGGAACAGCGGGCGCAGCGCGGCGTCGGCGAGGATGTGCCGCCAGCCGTCGAGCAGGTCGCCCGCGCCCATGCGCGCGGGCTCCGGGCGTGCGGGGCGCGGCTCGCCGCCGCCCGCCGCGCGCACGCCCAGGGCCGACAGCAGGTAGCTGACCGCGTCGGCCACCACCGTCGCGACCGGGCCGAGGAGCGCGATGGCGGCGCCGCCCAGCGGCGGCCCGACGATCGTGGTCGTCCAGGTCGTGGACTCCAGGCGGGCGTTCGCGACGAGCAGGTGCTCGCCGGGCAGCAGCGTCTTGAGGTACGCCCCGGAGGCGGCGCGGAAGGTGATGTCGGCCGCCGCCACCACGACCGAGACCAGCAGCAGCTGGACGAAGGTGAGCACGCCGAGCGCGAACGCGGCGGGGATCGTCAGCAGCGCCGCGAACCGCACCAGATCCGCCGCGATCAGCACGGGCCGCTTGCGGCGGAACTCCACCCACGGGCCGAGCGGCACCGCCACGGCCGCGCCCACCGCCGCGCCCACCGCCGACAGCGCCGCGACCTCCGCCGGCCCGGCGTGCAGCACCTGGACGGCGATCAGCGGGAACGCGCCGAAGGCGAGCCACGTGCCGAGCGCGCTGGTGCCGTACACCGCCCACAACCATCCGAACCGGCGGCCCAGCCGGTGCCCGTCCCTCATGTCCCCGACGCTCCTCGTCACTCGCCCGTACAACCGATACGCGATCGGGAGCATCCAATCGGGCCGGTGAGCAGGAGATCAAACAACCAGACGGCCCGATCCGCACAACGGATGGTTGTGTCCGTAAGGTGTGCGCATGGACCTCGACATCGTCCGGACCTTCGTCGCCGCCGCCGAGGCGGGGCAGTTCCAGGAGGCCGCCGCCGACCTGGCGGTCACCCAGCAGGCCGTCTCCAAGCGCATCGCCGCCCTGGAACGCGACCTCGGGGTGCGGCTGTTCACC
>NZ_JBSFGJ010000480.1:0-6752 GCF_053596515.1 Nonomuraea sp. NPDC001684 | reverse complement strand
GACCAGCCGGGTCATCCGGATGAATGCCGCGAAGTCCGTGTCGAGGAGGCGGGAGAGTGTGGCCATTGTCCGGCCCGACCAGGTGCGCCGGGTTCCTGATCGTCTCCAGGAACAGGGCGATGACCCGGGTCGCCGGGTCGTCCACGAGGTAGTCGACGACGTCGGTGACCGTGACGACCGACTCGTTGCCCATCGAGGTCAGCAGGCTGACGCCGACGTTGCGGGCCTGGGCGAAGCCGAGCACCGAGCTGGCCAGCGCGCCGCTCTGCAGCACCACGCCGACCGACCCGCGCAGCAGCGGCTCGGGGATGGGCAGCCCGTACGGGGTCACGTCGGCGGCGGCGTTGATGTAGCCGTTGCCGTTCGGCCCGAGGATGGTCAGGCCGTTCTCGCGGGCGAACCCGGCGATCTCCGCCTCCAGCCGCGCGCCCTCCGCGCCGGCCTCCCCGAACCCCGCCGTGAGGACGACGTAGCAGCCGATGCCCAGCTTGGCGCCCTCCTTCAGCACGCCGAGCACGGCGGCCGTCGGCACCATGACGTAGGCCAGGTCGACGGGGGAGGGGATCTCGGTCAGGCTGCGGAAGGCCGGCGACCCGTGCACCACCCCGCCCCTGGGGTTGACCAGGTGGACGGGCCCGGAGAAGCCGTGGGTGCGCAGGTTCAGCAGCGTGCTGACCGACCAGCCCGACTTGTCCGTGGCCCCCACCAGGGCGATCGAGCGCGGGTTGAACAGTGCCTCGACCGACATGGACTACTCTCCGATCAGGCCGAGCCTGGCGTGGCCCTTGATGAGGTTGCGGGCGATCGTGCGGCGCTGGATCTCGTCGGTGCCCTCGAAGATGCGCAGCAGGCGCAGCTCCCGGTACCACCGCTCGACCGGCAGCTCCTTGGTGTATCCCATGCCGCCGTGGATCTGCAGCACCCGGTCCACGACCTGGTTGGCCATCACGGCGCCGTTGAGCTTGGCGATGGAGGAGGCGTGCCGGGCGTCCATGCCCTGCTGCACCTGCCAGGCCGCGTGGAGGGTGAGCCACTTGGCCGCCTCGATCTCCACCTGGGAGTCGGCGATCATCCACTGGATGGCCTGGTACTCCGAGATCGTCCGGCCCATCGACTTGCGGATCTTGGCGTAGTCGATGGCCATCTGGAGCATGCGCTCGGCGGAGCCGATGGCACGGGCCGGGATCATGTACCGTCCTTGCCCGATCCACTGCATGGCAAGCTCGAAGCCCTTGCCGAGCTCGCCCAGGATGTTCTCCTCGGGCACCCGCACGTCCTGGAACACCAGCGCGGCCGGCCCCCACTCGCCCATGGTCGGGATGGGCTCGGACGTCCAGCCCATGTCCCGGTCGACCAGGAAGCACGTCACGCCGTGGCCCTCGGCCACCGCGAACACCATGACGAAGTCGGCCTCGCTGCCGCCGGTGATGAACGTCTTCTCGCCGTTGATCACCCACTCGGCGCCGTCGCGGGTGGCGCGGGTGCGGATGTTGCGGGCGTCGGAGCCGGCGCCCGGCTCGGTGATCGCGAAGCAGGACCGCCGTTCGCCCTCGATGGTGGGGACGAGGTAGCGCTGCTTCTGCTCGTCGGTGCCGGCGTAGAGGATGTTGTCGGCGCTGCCGCCGAAGGAGAAGGGCACGAACGTGCGGCCCATCTCCATGGCGATGATCGCGGACATGATCGGGCCGAGCGCCGCGCCGCCGTACTCCTCGGGGGTGTTGATGCCCCAGAAGCCCGACTTCCTGGCCTTGGCGCGCAGGTCGCGCACGACCTCCGGGTCGAGCCCCGGACGCCCTTCGCGCTCGTTGCGCAGGACCTCCGGCTCCAGCGGCATGATCTCTTTCTCGATGAAGGCACGCACGGTGTCGCGGATCTGCCGTTCCTCCGGGCTGAGCGAGAAGTCCACGGCCGCCTCCTGAATTTCTAGAATCAGTCTCTAGTACGCGATTCTAACCCCCGCGCGGCACTGGTCAAGAATCAGATTCTAGAATTCGGCGCGATAGAATGCCTGGCATGGCACGCAAGTCCTCGTGGGAGTGGAGCCGTACGGCTCAGACGCGCAAGAGCATGTTGCAGGCGGCCCGTGAGGTCTTCAGCGAGCACGGCTTCGCCGACTCCAACGTCTCGGAGGTCGTGGCCCGCGCCGGCTCCAGCGTCGGCAGCCTCTACCACCACTTCGGCGGCAAGACCGAGCTGTTCCTCGCCCTCTACGAGGACCACCAGGCGGCCCACGAGCAGGCGTCGGCCGCCAGCGTCGCCAAGGCCAAGAAGGAGGGCGTCAGCGACCCCGTCGAGCTGCTGATCGCCGGGGCCCGTGCCTACCTCGACGGCGCCTGGGACCGGCGCGACCTGGTCAGGCTCTTCATCGACGGCGACGGCCCGCCCGGCTTCGAGCTGATCCGCCGCACCCGCGGGCGCGAGTGGGTGCGCCAGAACGCCGTCCTGCTCGGCGCCGGGGGAGACCCCCTCGACCGCTTCACGGTCGCGGTGCTGACCAGCATCATCGGCGAGGCCGCCCGCGAGGTCGCCACCTCCGACACCGAGGAGGAGGCCAGGGAGATCATCGAGGCGGCGATGAAGCTCATCCACCGCCTCGATCCCCTCAGGGGGCTCAGCGACGACTGATCGTCGCCCGGCCGCGGTCGATCACCACCGTCCCGTCCTCCTTGGCGGTGCGGAACAGCACGTCGTCGCCGTCGGCCCAGATGGAGACGGTCAGCGGTTCGCCGGGGAACACCGGGCTGCTGAACCGGCCGGACATCGCCCGGAACCGCGACGGGTCCGACCCGGCGAGCGTGTGCAGCAACGCCCGCCCGGTCACCCCGTACGTGCACAGCCCGTGCAGGATCGGCCGGTCGAACCCGGCCCTGGCGGCGAACTCCGGATCGCTGTGCAGCGGGTTGCGGTCGCCGGACAGCCGGTAGAGCAGCGCCTGGTCCGGCCGGGTCGGGTAGGTCACCTTGTGGTCGGGCGCCCGGTCCGGGACCGCCCACTCGTCGCGGGGCCCCCGGTCGCCGCCGAAGCCGCCCTCGCCCCGGATGAACACCGAGCTGCGCGAGGAGATCACCAGCTCGCCGGTCTCCAGGTCCACGGCCCTGGCCTCGGTGGTCACCAGCGCGCCCGAGCCCTTGTCGTAGATGCCGGTCACCTTCGACGTCGTCCGTACGCCGCCCGCCGGCGGCAGCTCGCGGTGCAGCTCGAAGCCCTGCTCGGCGTGGACCAGCAGGGCCGGGTCGAAGTCGCCCAGCCGCCGCCCCGGCGACTGCGCCGCCAGCACCGCGAACGTCGGCAGCACCCGCTGCCCCTTCTCGGTGGCGAACTCCAGCTCGTCGAGGCCCGAGCCGACGCCGAGCGCGTACAGCATGGTGTCCTGGGCGGTCCAGGCGCGCTCGTGGGCCGGGCCCTCGACGCCGATCAGCGAGTGGTCGAGCGGCATGTCAGTCCTCCCGCCCGGGGACGCGGCCGTTGGTCAGGGCGTTGGGGGCGGCCTTGTCCACCAGGGCGGGGATGACCGCGCCCAGCTCGGCCGGGTCCCAGCGGCCGCCCTTGTCCACCCCGGGGCCGGCGTGCCAGCCCTCGGCCACGCTGATCATGCCGCCGCGCACGTTGAACACCCGTCCGGTGACGCCGCGCGCCTCGGCGCCGGCCAGCCAGACCACCAGCGGCGCGATGTCGTCGGGGTCGGCGCCCGTCGCCCCGGCCGGGATCAGGTTCTCCGTCATGCGGGTGAGCGCGGCGGGCGCGATGGCGTTGACCGTCACGCCGTAGCGCTCCAGCTCCCTGGCGGCGATCACGGTCAGCCCGGCGATGCCCGCCTTGGCCGCGCCGTAGTTCCCCTGGCCCGGATTGCCGTAGATGCCGGAGGACGACGTCGTGTTGATGATCCGGGCGTCGACCCGCTCGCCTGACTTGGCCCTGGACCGCCAGTAGGCGGCGGCGTGCCGCAGGGGCGCGAACGTGCCGCGCAGGTGCACCCTGATCACCGCGTCCCACTCGTCGGCGGTCATGTTGACCAGCATGCGGTCGCGCAGGATCCCGGCGTTGTTGACCAGGACGTGCAGGTCGCCGAAACGCTCGACGGCCGCCCCGATCAGGCGCTCGGCGCCGTCGAAGTCGGAGACGTCCTCGCCGTTGACGATCGCCTGGCCGCCCATGGCCTCGATCTCGGCCACCACCTCGGCGGCGGCCCCGGACGAGCCGGTGCCGTCCACCTCCGCGCCCAGGTCGTTGACCACCACCTTCGCGCCCTGTCTGGCGAACTCCAGGGCGTGCCCGCGCCCGATGCCCCTGGCCGCACCCGTGACGATCACCACGCGACCTTCGACGATCCCGCTCATCCGACACCTCGATCCTTGACCGGCCGATGACTTGAACTGGATTCTAGTATCAAAATCTAGAAAGGACAGGCCCTTGGTGACGACGACCACCGCTCCCGTCGGCCACGCCTGGCGCACGCTCTCGGTCGTGAGCCTGGCCAGCGTGCTGACCGGGCTGGGCGGCAGCGCGATCAACGTCGCGCTGCCCGAGATCGCCCGGCACACCGGGGCCGACGCCACGGCCGCGGGCTGGATCCTGCTGGGCTTCCAGTTGACCACGACCGTCCTCATGGTGGTGTTCGGCCGGTTGGCGGACATGTTCGGCAGGCGCAGGATGTACCTGATCGGGCTGGCCGTCTACACCGG
This sequence comes from Nonomuraea sp. NPDC001684, assembly GCF_053596515.1. Lineage (NCBI taxonomy): Bacteria > Bacillati > Actinomycetota > Actinomycetes > Streptosporangiales > Streptosporangiaceae > Nonomuraea > Nonomuraea sp. NPDC001684. The sequence goes on along the minus strand of NZ_JBSFGJ010000480.1, from coordinate 2,070 downwards.
GGCCGCCCTGCTCGCCGGGCTGGCTCCCGGCGCGTGGGTGATCGTGGCCATGCGGGTCGTGCAGGCCGCCGGCGCCGCGATGTTGCTCACCAACAGCGCCGCCCTGGTCAGCGACGCCTTCCCGCGCGAGCGGCTGGGCGAGGGCATGGGCGTCTACGTGGCCTCCTTCTCCATCGCCGGGCTGATCGGCCCGACGCTCGGCGGCGTGCTCGCCTCGAACCTGGGCTGGCGCTGGGTGTTCTGGTTCAACGTGCCCATCGGGGTGGTCTGCCTGGTGTGGGGCGCGCTCACGTTGCGGCGGGTCGAACCGGCCGGGCGCGAACGCGGGCTCGACCTGCCGGGCAGCGTGCTCGTGCTGGTCACGCTCGGCGGGCTGCTGCTGGCGTTGTCGGAGTTCGGCAGGCTGGGGTGGGGGCATCCGGTGGTGGCCGCCGGGCTCGCCGCGTTCGCCGTGGGGTTGCCGCTGTTCGCAGCCAGGGAGCGGCGGGCCGCCCATCCCGTGGTGGACCTGCGGCTGTTCCATGACCGGGCCTTCGCCTTCGGCACGCTCGCCTCCTTCCTCAACGCCGTCGCGCGGATGGGCATGGTCTTCCTCGTCGCGCTCTACTTCCAGGCCGTGCGGGGGGACGATCCCGTACAGGCCGGGCTGAAGGTGCTGCCGCTGGCGGTGGCGGCCATGGTCGCGTCGGTGACGTCGGGCTTCCTCCAGAGGCTGACCAGCGCGCGCACCCTCGCGGTGGCCGGGGCCGCCACCACGACCTGCGGCCTGCTGGCGCTGCTCGGCACGATGTCGGCGACCACCCCGTACCCGGCGGTGGCCGCCGGGCTCGTGCTCATCGGGCTCGGCTCGGGCGTCTTCCTGCCCTCCAACACCACCGCCATCCTGGACGGCCTGCCGTCCGAACGTCTCGGCATCGTCAACGCCATGCGCCTCATGCTCCAGAACACCGGCAACGTGGTCGGCACCGGCCTGGTGCTGTCGATCATCACCGCGCCGCTGCCTGCCGCGCTGCACCGGCGCGTCTTCGCCGGGACGCTGTCGCAGCTCTCCGGCGACGCGGTTGGCCTGCTCGTGACCGGTTACCGCTGGGCGCTCACCTGCATGGCCGCGATCTCGGTGCTGACCGTGCTGGCCTGCCTGGCCCGCCGCAAGGCCCGGTGACCAGCGGGCCGGACGGTACGGGTACCGTGGCGGACGTGGCAGAACCCTCCCCGGCGCACCGGCACGTCTTCCTCCGCATGGTCAGATTCGCCGACATCGACTCCCAGGGGCATGTGAACAACGTGCGCTTCCTCGACTACCTGGAGGACGCCCGCTTCGGCATGTTCGCGATCGATCCGGTCAGAGCGGGCGAGGCGCCCTTCGGAGGGCTCGTGGTCACCCGCCACGAGATCGACTACCGCCGCCCGCTGGGCCTGCGCCCCGAGCCGGTCAGGGTCGAGACCTGGGTCACCCAGCTCAGGCCGGTCCGCTTCACCCTGGCCTACGAGATCCGCGACGACGACGAGGTCTACGCGACCGCCACCTCGGTGATCGTGGCCTACGACGTCGAGCGGGCCGCGCCGCGCCGGCTCAGCGAGGACGAGCTCGTCCTGCTCAAGCGTTACTCGGCCCAGGGCTGACCGCCCTGGAACCGCAGCCGCCCTCCGGTCCGGGCAGGAAGCGCTGGCTGATGCTCGCACTGGGGGTCAACGCCCATGCGAGCGTCACCTTAGGACTGTTCGGCCTGCCTCTCGTCATGCCGGAAATTGAGCGACATTTCGGTGTTCCGCTGGCAGTGGCCGGAGTCATTGGAAATGCCCCGGGAATCGGCGTTCTGGTGGCGCTCGTCGCCTGGGGCGCGCTGGCCGACCGGCACGGCGAGCGCCTGGTGCTCGGCATCGGCGTGAGCCTGGCGGCCGTGCTGCTCGCCGCCGTCGCCTTCGCCGGGCCAGCCTGGGCGGTCATCGCGCTGCTCGCGCTGGCGGGCGCGGCCGGGTCGGCGAGCAACTCGGCCATGACCGGCCGCACCGGACCCCTGACCGGGCGGAACACCCCGCGCGGAATGGGCTCGGGCCCGAAGAAGGCGC
>NZ_JBSFGJ010000479.1:0-6765 GCF_053596515.1 Nonomuraea sp. NPDC001684 | reverse complement strand
TCGCGGTCACACGCCGATATGCACGTACGGCGCCCAGAACATCGGGCTGCCGAAAAAGGTCCAGGTAGAAGGCGGGGGTGCCTTCGGGCACGCGCAGGTGCAGTTCCACGTGCCCGGCCCCGGGGGAGGCGGGCCCGTCGCCGATGCTCGTCGAGAAGAAGGCGGGGTCTCGTTGCACGGTTCCCGCCAGCTCCTGGACGGGCACGGTGAACAATTTCGGGGTCAGCCGCAGCGTCCGGAACACGTCGATCGTCTCGGGGACCGGCCGGTATTCCATGATCTCCTGCAGCAGCTCGATCTCCGCGATGATACGTGCCTTGTTCTTGGCGACCTCCTCGGGCGTCAGGCCCTCGATGGAGGAGTCGCCGTACCGCAGGTAGTCGTTCATCCCCAGGTAGCCGCCCTCGGAGTACTCCTTGGCCGCCGTGCGCTTGGCTTCGGACAGCCCGGCGGCCACGTCCGACCAGACGGCCTCGCCGAACGAGGGCGAGACCACACGGGAGCCGAAGGGCGCGTCTACGGGGACGTGCGGCGCGGGCGCGGTGTAGTACAGACCCGATTCGGTACGGCGGATCGTCTGCCCCAGCGACGGGTTCGGCCCGTCGGCGACCAGCCCCGAGTACGCGGGCGGCGCGCCGCCCTTGCCGTGGGGCAGGGCGGACGGGGACAGGTCGCCGGAGCGCGCGTCGAAGTCCACCGGGGGCTTGACCCGGCCGGCCGTGTCCGGCGCGGTGTAGTGGTCCTTCGGCGGGGCGGCGGACGGTCCCGCGTCCTGGTGGTAGAGGCCCAGGATGTCCGGCAGGGCCTTGGCCAGGGCGGGGTGCAGCTTGTCCGCGTTCGCCATCGAGGTGAGCTCTTTCAGCGTGAACCACTGGGCGCCGCTGGTCTCGAACGTGTCGAGCTTCGGAGCGAACATCGGCCCGTCGGCGGCCAGGTTGGTGTACGTCCAGCCGTCGTCCCCGACGTGCACGGCGTGCTCGCCCTTGAGCCGCAGCTCGTCCAGGTAGACCTGGTCGACGCCCAGCTCCTCGCTGATCTCCCGGGCCGCGCCGTGCACGGGGCTCTCCAGGCTGTCGAGCGCGCCGCCCGGCAGCTGCCACTTGCCGGCGTTGGAGACCAGCTCGCTCTGCTGCATGAGCAGGTAACGCGGCTCGCCGTGCGGGTCGATGCCCCGGATCAGCACGCCCGCCGCGCCGTACTTGCCCCATTGGCCGCCGCTCACGTAGCCGTCGCCGGACTTGCCGGGGTTCTCCAGGATCCGGAAGGGTCCCTGCGGCTTGGCGGCGCCGCCGGGCAGGACGCCCCCGCCCGCGTGGGAGGCGGCGGGCCCGTCCGCGGCCCGCACGTCGTTGAGGAGGGCGTCGAAGTCGTGCCCGCCGCCGAAGGACGGGTCCTGCTTGGCGGCCGCGCCGGCCAGCGCGGTGCTCTCCGGCCAGTGCCCGGACGGAAGCCCCGCCGAACCGTCCGCGTAGTACGACGACGACGTGGGCTGGTGGTCGTAGGAGTGGTACGCGCTGTTCAGCCACTCGGGGGGAAGCGTGGCGGCGGAACCCGGGTCCACGCCGGACTTCACCGCCGAATTCACCGTCGAATTCACCGCTGAATTCACTGGGGAGTTCACCGGCGGGCCGGCGTCGGGCTTGACGTGCGCTCCCGGGCTCCAGCTCGCCCAGTGCGCGTCCGCCCCGCCCAGCACGCCGGAGGTGAGGCTCTTGAGCAGTCTGTCCGGGTCGAACGGCTGCCCGCTGTAGATCTGCGTGGCCACGTCCGTGGCCATGCCGGCCAGGCCCGAACGGCCCATCAACCCGAGCATCGACCGAGGGGGCAGGATGCCCGTGAAGCCCGTCAGGAAGGCGCCCAGGAGGGCGCCCGTGCCGGCCGACGTCATGACCTGGTCCCAGTCCACGTGATCGCGCCGGGACTGCGTGGCCTGCACCCCGAGGTCCATGCCGCCCATCAGACCGCCGAACAGCCCGATGTTGATCAGCAGCCGTTTGCCGAGCTGGGCGATGGCCAGCCGGGTGAGCTGGATCCGCGAGCCGGCCAAGGCCATGGCGGCCGGTCCCCAGGGGCCGGCCGCCGCGGCCAGCAGCCAGATGAGCTGCAGGATCAGGAACCAGACCGAGACCTCGATCATCCGCTTGGTGTACTGCACCTGGACGCCGAGATCGTTGTAGTGCAGGGCGGCCGAGACGAGCTCCTTGACGAGCTCGGCCAGCATCTGATCGGGCCCCTCCTGGACGTACCTGACGAACTCCCGCAGCGCGTCGCCGTCCCAGTCGTCGCCCAGCCGGGTGTAGACCGCCACGCCCCGCGCCTCCAGGACGCCCCGCGCGGTGGACGCGCACGCGTCGGCGAGCCGGAAACAGCCGTCCTCGTCACCTTCGGGCCAGTCCATGCCGACGGCGTAGCCGATGAACGGCTTCGCCCAGTCAGGGACGAGGAAACCGTCGAACCCCAAGGAGGCTCACATTCCCTGCAGACTCGGCGGAGACGGCGCCTGGCCGTCGAGGGGCGGGGCCTGATACCCGGCGCCCTGGGTGTCCGGGCCTTCGGCGTCCTCGTAGTTCCGCGCGTTGCCCCGGAGCCCGTCCCGCACGTTCTCCACCGCCTGGATGTAGGCGTCGAAGGCGAGCAGGACGGTGCTCTCGATCCTGTACTGGTTCTTCTCCAGCTCCCTGCCGTAGTGGTCGTCGCCCAGCGGGTTGCCCTCGCGGTAGAAGACGGCGCCCAGCGCGCTGTACAGGTCCCGCAGGGCGGTGGCGCTGGCGTCGGCCTGCGCGGAACGCTGCCGCAGACCGCTGAAGACCGCCTTGTATCCCTGGCCGCGGGTGTCACTCATGCGCCGCGCCGTCCTCCGGCGGAAGCCGCACGGGCTTCGGCAGGAACGACTCGATGCCCGCCCCCTCGCCCAGCACCTCCTCCAGAGGCAGCCCCTGCGGCATGAACGGCGTCATGAGCTCCTTCGTCCGGTCCGCCACCTGCTCGGTGGCGGCGCCGATCTGCTCCATGATCGAGCGGGCGAGCTGCGACGGCGCGAGCCTGCGGTACACCCGGGGGTCCAGCGCGATGTCCTGCACCTGACCGCGCGGCCCCACCGTCACGCTGACCAGGCCGTCGCGGCTCTGCGCGGTCGCCACCAGCTCCGACAGCTTGCCGTACGCCGTCCGCAACTCGCGGGCCTGCCGGTTGTACTCCCTGGCCAACGCTTCGACTGTCAGCCCGAACTCGTCGCTCAAACGGCGTACCTCTCGTACCAGGGGCCTGCTTCTGCCACAGCTGTAACGCGGAGGCCCTACCGTACTAAATCTCTTTACGGACGGAAAACGAGCAGTTCAGGGCATCCGAAACCCCTCCACCGACGGGCCGGCGGGGTCAGCCGGCCTCGCGCCGGCCCCTCCACACCTCCGTGACGGGACCGTCCGGCAACGCGACGTCCAGCCGCCGGCACCACGGCCCCGGCGGCGTCCATCCCCAGGCGGGTTCGAAACTGACGCTCAGCCGGCGGGCCGAGCGCGGGACCACCCCGCCGAGCTGGCGACTCCCGTGCGCGGCCCTGACGCCCTTCCGGTCGAAGCCGCCGTTGTTGTGGCCGGAGTAGTCGGTGCCGAGGTCGTCCTCGGCGGACAGCATCCAGTACCAGAAGAACGACCCCTTGCTGTCCGCCTCCTCGTCCCGAACCCCCGGGACGAACTCGTAATGCAGCAGCCCGCCGGCCTCCGACAGCTCCAGCCCGCGGGCCACCACGTGGTGGCCCTCCACCAGCTCCCCGAGGTCGATGTCGAAGACGATGTCGAGACGCCTCGACCCGTCCCTCTCGGCGAAGTAGGCGTCGGTGGCCGTACGCGGCGGGATGCTGATCATCGACCAAGTGTCGGGCATATCGGCGAGTTCGCCGGTCAGCGGTCGCCAGGGGTCGTGTGCGCGAGGACGGCGGTGGCCAGTTCTTCGTGCACCTCCGGCGGCAGCGTGTGCCCCAGGCCCTCCACCATCATCAGCCGCGCCCCCGGCACCTGCTCGGCGATGAGCGCGCCATGACCCGGCTTGGCCACCTCGTGGGTGCCCTCGATCACCAGCGTCGGCGCCTTGACCTGGTGCAGCACGCCCACCGGCTCGAAATCGGGCTTGGCGCCCGCCGCCAGCCGATGGTTGACCGTCGCCGACAGGTCGCGCGCCCGGTCGTAGATGCGCTCCTGCAACCGGCGCGCCGCGTCCTCGTCGAACGGCAGCCCGGTCCCGTGCAGCAGACGCTGCTCGGCGATCATGCCCTCGATCGCCGCCCGCCGGTCCTGCGGCGGCGGCGACGCGATCAGGGCCTGGTAGAAGGCCACGAACTCCGGCAGCGGCACCGGCAGGCTGCCCTCCGGCTGCGGCTGGCCCAGCAGCGCCCGCATGATGACCTGCCCCTCGCCGCCGCCCAGCGGCGAGGAGCCGATGACCGTCAGCGACCGCACCCGCTCCGGCCGCTCCACCGCGACGAACTGCCCCAGCAGCCCGCCCGCCGAGTGGCAGACCAGATGCGCGCTGTCCAGGCCGTGCGCGTCCATCACCCGGTAGACGTCGTCCTTGATGTCGTCCCACGTGTACGGGTGCGCCGCGAAGTCGACCGTGTCCGACATGCCGGTGTCACGGTGGTCGTACCGGATCACCCGGCGGCCGCCCGCGGTCAGCAGCCCGACGAACTCGTCCGGCCACAGGACGCCCTGCGACATCGAACCCATGATCAGCAGGATCGGCTCGTCGGTGGCGGCGCCGAACTCTTCACTCCAGATGTTCACGTTTTGCATGCCTCACAGCTTGCCCGGCCCGGCTACGGGCGCCTTCTGTAGAACTACTAGCCGCGCCAGATCAGTACGGGAGCCGATGCCGAGCTTCGGATAGATCTTGTACAGGTGGTACTCGACCGTCCGCGGGCTCAGGAAGAGCTGGGCGGCGATCTGCTTGCTCGACAACCCGTCGGCGACCAGGCCCGCGATGCGCAACTCCTGCGGGGTCAGCGCGTCGAGCACGGCCGCGGGCGGCGCCTGCCCGCTCTCGCCCGCGGCCCGCAGCTCCTCCTGCGCGCGCCGCGCCCACGGCCGCGCGCCCGCCCGTTCGAACGTCTCCCACGCCATCCGCAGATGCGCCCGCGCCTCGCCGGGACGTTGCCCGCGACGCAACCGCTCACCCAGCAGCAGGGCTGTCCTGGCCGCCTCGAAGGGGTTGGTGTGCAGCCGCAGCGCCTCGTCGAAGGCGTCCTCGCGCGCTTCGGCCAGGCCCCGGCAGCGCGCCAGCAACGCGCGTGCCTCGGGCGTCGCCGCGTGCCGCGACCCCCGTTCGTACGCCTCCAGCGCCGCCCGCGCGCCCGCCTCGTCGCCCGCTCCGACGGCGGCCTCGACGCGGTCGGGGGTCGTCCGCCAGACGACCGCCGGATGCCCGGTGCCCGGCCCGGCCGCGGCGATGGCCGCGAACCGGTCGCGCGCCGCCGCGTGCCGGCCCAGGCACAGGTCGAGCATCGCCCGCGCGTACGCCGCCACCCCCGCGCGCAGCCCCACCCGATGGGGGACGGCGATGGCCAGCGCCGCGCGGGCCTGCCGCTCGCAGTCCTCCTCCTCGCCGCGCAGCGCCGCCACGACCGCCAGGTTGGCCAGGTGCGCGGCCACCGTGTTCTCGTAACCGGCCTCGCGGGCCAGCTCCAGGCCCTCCTCCGAGAGGGCCTGGCTGCGCGCCAGCCGCCCGGCCAGCCGTTCGGCGGTCGCCACGAACTCCAGCACGACCGGCAACTGCCCCGCCATGCCCGACACCCTGGCCACCTGCCCGGCCCGGTCGCTGAGCTCGGCGGCCAGGTCCGTCTCGCCGAGCTGGCTGGCCGCGGCCGCCGCCCACAGGTGGCCCGCCGGGTCCGCCAGCTCACCGGCCCGCGCCAGCGCCCGGCGCAGCAGTCCGGGCCCGGCGGCGTCGCCGCCCAGGGTCAGGCCGATGCCGGCCACCGTGTCCCGCAGGAAGCCCTCCGGGTGCGCGGCGGCCCGGCGGCCGAGCTCGACGATCATCGCGGTGTCGCCGACGTACGCGGCCGCCTCGGAGGCGTCGGCCAGCATGTCCAGGCTGTCGCCCGCCGCCAGGATCCGCACGGCCTCGGCGGCGTTGCCCGAGTTCAGCTCGAACCGGCCGCGGAGCTGGGCGATCTCCATGGTCACGGCGACGTCGCCGCCGGCCCGTTCGCGCGCCTCGGCCAGCAGCGACTCCGCCTGGCCGGGACGGCCGCCGAGCCAGGCCGCGACGGCGGCGTCCTTCAGCCGGACGGCCCGTTCGCGCGGCTCGGGGGTCAGCTCGGCGGCTCTGGCCAGGGCGGTGGCGGCGGCGCCGTACCCGCCGCGGTCGCGGGCCCGGCCGGCGGCGGCCACCAGCGCGGCGGCGACCTCCTCGTCCTGGCCCAGGGCCGCTCCGGCCAGGTGCCAGGCGCGGCGGTCGTCGGCGGTCAGCTCCGCCAGGACGGCGTGCGCCCGGCGCACCTCGGCCGGAGCGGCCGCCTCGTGCACCGCGGAACGGATCAGCGGGTGGCGGAAGCGCACGCCGGCGCCCGACACCTCCGCCAGCCCGCCCTCCTCCAACTCGGCCAACGCCGCCCGCCCGGCCTCCGCCTCCGCCTCCGCCGCAGACTTCGCCTCCGCCTCAGATCTCGCCCGCGCCTCAGACTTCGCCTCCGTGGAAGCCGATGTCTTCGCGGAGGCCGATGTCTCCGTGGAGGCCGGCGCGGGGTGGCCGTCCCGCGTGCCGGGTCGGCCC
>NZ_JBSFGJ010000478.1:0-6784 GCF_053596515.1 Nonomuraea sp. NPDC001684 | reverse complement strand
CCTTCATGTAGTCCGCTTCGACGAACAGGTCCTTGCGGTAGGGCAGCGCGTTGTACGGCGGGTCGCCCAGGGCCAGGTCGACGTGGTTGTCGTTGTTGACGTCGTAGCCCACGCCCGGCGTCTCCCAGGCGTTCATGATGCCGTCGCCGTCGCTGTCGGCGGCGCCGCCCGTGGTCCTGGCCAGCGTGATGCAGGCGGGTGTGGTGATGGTGAAGAAGCCGCGGGCCGAGTCAGGGCCGGTGGTCTCGCTCTCCCCCGACAGGGTCAGGGCGCCGGCGCCCTGCTCGGCGGTCAGGCCGCCGCCGGTGAAGACGCACGTGTTCAGGTCGAACTTGAGATCCAGGTAATCGCCGTTCTTGGCCCAGTGAATGACGTTGTTCTGGCTCAGGTCGTCCTGGTCCCACAGTTCCAGGTGGATGTCGACGGGATTCTGGCTGGTGTCGACCGTGGCCTTGCGGACCCAGTTGGTCCGGAAGTCGGGGCCGTGGGCACAGCAGTAATCGTCCTCGCCGTCGTACAGGTCCTCATTCCCGATCTTGAATTTGGGGTAGTAGTCGTTGCCGCAGGACTCGCCCGCGCCCTCGTCGCACGACAGCTCGACCACCCGGTACAGGCTGACGGTGACCTCCACGGTCGCCGCCTGGGCCGGGCTCGGACCGAGATACGCCAACCAGGCCAGCACCAGTAACAATGCGGCTAACGCACGAATGCTCCTCATTCCGCGTCCCCTCCAGACTGTGTATCCCGCTCAGTATGCGAAGGCGTGAAACAAGGCGCGTGAGTAACCGGGTACTCAAGCCGCGCGTCTCTATCATCGTGAACGTGCCTGGCATCCGCGGGACTTCGACGCCGATTCCGTACGACTCCTTCATCTCCTACAGCCGGGCCGCCGACGGGCTGCTCGGCCCCGCTCTGCGTGATGGGCTGCACCAGTTCGCCCGTCCCTGGTACAAACTGCGGGCGTTGCGGGTCTTCTGCGACACGCGCAGCCTGTCGGCGTCCCCGGGACTGTGGACGACGATCGAGGCCGCGCTCGACGCCTCGCGCTGTTTCGTCCTGCTGGCCTCCCCCGAGTCGGCGCGTTCGGTGTGGGTGCGGCGGGAGATCGAGCACTGGCGCTCGCTCGAACCGGGACGGCCCGTCTTCCTCATGCTCACCGGCGGCGACCTCGTCTGGGACCACGCGGCCGGGCACTTCGACCAGACCCTGACCACGGCGCTGCCCGAGTCGCTGCTCACGTCGTTCACCGAGGTCCCCCTGTGGGCGGACCTGCGCTCGATCCGCAGCCAGAGCGACCTCTCGCTCAGCAACCCGGCCTTCCTCGACGCCGTCGCGACGCTCGCCGCCACCCTGCACGGCCGGGCCAAGGACGAGCTCGTCGGCGACGACGTCCGGCAGCACCGGCTGGCCCGGCGCTTCCGGCGGCTCTCGTGGACCGGGCTGTCCGTCCTCACCGCGGCGGCGGTCGTCGCGGCCGCCGTGGCCGTCCACGCGGCCGACGTCGCCGAGGCCCAACGCGTCAGAGCCGACGCCGAGCGCGACCAGGCCCTGTCGTACCTGGCCAGTGATCGCGGCATCCAGGTCGGCGAGAGTGATCCGGTCGTCTCCGGCCTGTTGTCGGCCACCGCCTGGCACTTCGCCAGGACCCCCGAGGCCCGCTACGGCATGGTGGCCGCCCTGGCCTCCCCGGTGCGCGCCATCCTGGACAGCGGCTCCTACCACGGCGGCGCGGTGGCCTTCAGCCCGGACGGCCGGACCCTGGCCACCGGCGGCACGGACGGCATCACCCGCCTGTGGGATCCGGCGACCGGCCGGCCCGCCGGGGATCCGATCAAGGACGGCGGCCTCGCCCTGGCCTTCAGTCCGGACGGCCGGACCCTCGCCGTCGCCGGCTCCGACGGGACGATCAGGCTGTGGGACCTCTCCACCAGGACAGCGGTCCCGCTCACGGGTCATCGGTCCGTCGTGTGGGCCCTGGCCTTCAGTCCGGACGGCCGGATCCTGGCCAGCGCGGGCCAGGATCACACCGCCCGGCTGTGGGACCCCGCCACCGGGAAGCCCGTCGGACGACCTCTCAAAGGCCACACCGACGTCGTCACCGGACTCGCGTTCAGCAAGGACGGCCGGACCCTGGCCTCCGGCAGCTGGGACGGGACCGCCCGGCTGTGGAACCTGGCGACCCGGCGCCCGGCCGGCGACGCGTTCACCGGCCACAGCGGCTACGTCTACGGCGTGGCGCTCAGCCCGGACAGCGGAACCCTGGCCACCGTCAGCGGGGACGGGACCACCCGGCTCTGGCGCGCCGCCGCCCGGCGGCCGGTCACCGACCCGCTCATCGGCCACGAGGACGAGGTCTCGCAGCTGGCGTACAGCAACAACGGCGACATCCTGGTCAGCAGCGGAGCTGACGGAACCATCCGCGTCTGGGACCGGCTGACCGGCAGGCGACTCGGCCCGCCGATCCGCGGGAGGTACCCGTACACATGGCCGGTGGCGATCAGCCCGGACGACAGGACGCTGGCCGTCGGTGACGACGACGGCGGTCTCCACCTGTGGGACCTGGCCACCCGGCAGCGAATCGGCACCCCCGTCAAGGCCGCGGCCGGCACCATCTCCGTGCTGTCGTTCAGTCCGGACGGCAGGACCCTGGCCATCGCCTCCGGTGAGGGAATCCTCCAGTTATGGGACCCCGCCGCCCGCCGTCCGGTCACCGCTCCGATCAAGGCCCACAGCGACGTCCTCCACCGGATCGTCTTCAGCCGGGACGGCAGGATCATGGCCACCGTGGGAGGCGGCACGGCCAGGCTCTGGGACACCGCCACCCGGCGGCCGATCGGCGCCCCGATCGGGGGCTCCAGCGTCACCTGGCTGGCGTTGAGCCCGGACGGCAAGCTCCTGGCCACCGTGGGCGAGCAGGGAACGGTCAGGATCTGGGACACGGCAGGCCGCCGCTCCAAGGGCGCCTTCAAGGACCGCACGGGCACCATCTCCACCGTCGAGTTCAGCCCGGACGGCAGAACCCTGGCCACCGACGCCGCCGCGGGCGTCCAGCTCTGGGACGTGGCCACGACGAAGCCGATCGGGAACCCGTTCAAGAGCGGCGAAGGCGCTGTCTCGTCGCTGGCCTTCAGCCCGGACGGCCGGACCTTGGCCGGCTCCTACGACAAGGGAACGATCCTGCAATGGAAGGTGGACGTCCCGGCGGATCCGTTCCCCGCGCTCTGCGCGGCGGCCGGTCGCTCGCTCACCGAGCAGGAGTGGGGCCGCTACCTGCCGTCCGGCACCCCCTTCGAGAAGGTCTGCTGAAACCACGGCCGACCCCCTACAGCCGGAGGGGGATCACACGTAAAGTCTGATCGTCGCAGTCGGCCGAGGAATGGAACCCCCCGGATGAAGGCACGTGTCGTCGCGATCATGCAGGTGCGGTGGGTGCGGCTGCTCGCGTCGGCGCTCGTCGGCGCCGTCGTGGGCCTGGCGATCTTCGAGATGACCGAGGCGGGCGGCCGGTGGATCTTCGTCGTCACCGGCGCGGTCGCCGGCATGGCCGCCGTGATCATGGTCCAGTTCTATGCCAGGACGGCCAGACTGACCGAGGTGAAGGTCACCGTGCCGCAGCTCAGCGAGCTCACCTTCCTGGTGAACAACGAGAGCCGCCAGGTGGCCTGGCACCTGTTCGTCGAGACCGTCACCCGGGTCTCCGTTCAGTCGCTCGACGACGAGGAGGGCCTGGTCAGGGAGGCCATGAACTCTCTGTACGGCCTGTTCGCCACCACCCGCGACGCCCTCAAGACCAGCCGCCCCTCAGCCCCCGTGCCAGGCGGGCAGACCGTGGAGTACTTCGCGATCTCGATGCTCAACAAGGAACTGCGCCCGTTCCTGTCCAAGTGGCACCCGCTGCTGACCGCCTGGGAACGGGCGCATCCCGGCGAACCGGAGTCGGCCTGGCCCGGCGACCAGGAGTGCCGCGCCCACCTGCGCCTGCTCCAGTCCGCCATCTCCGCGTACGCCGAGGGCTTCGGCCACCTCGCCGGCATCCGTGACCCGCAGACGCTGATCGCGGGCATGATGCCCGCCGGGTCGCAGGTCCCTCCGACCGCCGGCTGACCTGAACCCCACGGGCTAAGGGCGGGCCGCGATCGAGGAGAGGAAGTCGTCGAGCAGGGCGACCTGGACGTCCTCGGGGAAACGGCCCGGGTCGAACAGCGCCTGGACGACGAGCCCATGGGTGAACGCCACCGCGCCGGCCGCCAGCCGTTCGGGGTCGGCCTCCCGAGGTAGTTCGCCTAGGTCGCGGGCGGTCTCCAGGTGGGCGCGCAGCGCCGAGCGCAGCCGGGTGTAGCGGGCGGCCTGGCCGGCGCCGAGGTCGTCGTCGGCCAAGGCCAGGTCCCATGAGCTGACCCAGATGCGGTTGCGGGCGACGTCGGCCGGGCCCAGCGGCAGGATGTCGAGCAGCGCGGCCCTGAGCGCCGCCAGGCCGGGGGCCGGGGGCTCGCGGCGGGGACGGGCGGCCGTGCGCCGCTCCAGCAGGTCGAGCGCGTGCCCGACCAGGGCCCGCTTGGTGGGGAAGTAGTGCATGAGCAGGCCGGTCGACACGCCCATGGCGGCGGCGACGGCGCGCAGCGTCAGCCCGCCGAACCCCGTGTCGGCCAGCACCTGCCAGACCGCCTGCGAGACGTCGTCACGGCGGGCTTCACGGTCTCCTGCGGCGGGCGGCATGCTGCTACCTTACATACCGAACGCTCGTTACGTACTTTGGGACGGTGTCCGTGTTCGCACTTCCGCTCGGCGACGAGGCCGAGCTCCGCCCGCTGGAACCCTGGCGGGCCCAGGAGTTCCTCGATCACATCGACCGGGCCCGCCCTTCGGTGGACCCGTGGATCCCGTGGGCCGAGCGCAGCACCGACCTGGCCTCGGCGACGGCCGTCCTGCAGCGCTACGCCGACGACCAGGCCGCCGACGGCGCTCGCATCTACGGGATCTGGCTGGCCGGCACGCTGGTCGGCGGCGTGATGTTCACCCGGTTCGAGGCGGTCTCGGGGGTGTGCGAGATCGGCTGCTGGCTGGAGCCGGCAGGCGAGGGCCGGGGGCTGGTGACCCGGGCGTGCCGGCTGCTGATCGACTGGGCGTTCGCCGAGCGCGGCATGGCGCGCGTGGAGTGGTGGGTCTCGCCGGGCAACACGCGCAGCATCGAGGTCGCGCGCCGGCTCGGCATGACCCGCGACGGCGTGCTGCGCAGCCGTTTCCCCCACCGGGGCGAACGGCACGACAGCGAGGTCTGGTCGCTGCTGGCCGACGAGGCACCCGCCTCCGGCGTCAAGGCCGAGCTCGACCGGCTGATGGCGGCCTTCCTGGACGCCTTCACCAACACCGATGGGCGCCGCCCGGACGTCGGCGCCGTCCGGGAGCTGTTCGTCCCGCAGGCGATGATCGTCAACAACACCGGGCCCGAGCCCGTGGTGCACGACCTGGACGGTTTCGTCGAGCCCCGGCAGCGCATGCTGACCGACGGGACGCTGACGGAGTTCCGCGAGTGGGAGGTGGCCGAGCGCACCGAGATCTTCGGGTCGGTCGCCCAGCGGTTCAGCGACTACCGCAAGTCCGGCGTCCGGGACGGCGTGCGGTTCGCGGGCGCGGGCCGCAAGACCACCCAGTTCGTCCGGACGCCCGCCGGGTGGCGGATGAGCTCGATGGCCTGGGACGACGAGTAGCGGGCGGGTCAGGCGGCCACCTTGTCCAGGAAGGCGCGCACGTTGGCCTGCGCGCGGGCGGCCTTCTCGGCCGGCGTCAGCGACTCGTCCACGACGCCGGCGCCCGCGGCCTCCTTCTTGCCGCGCAGGTAGAGGGGGCAGGCCAGGTCGGCGCACAGGTACTGCCCGACGGTGTTGCCCTGGCGGCCGGGCTCGCCGGTGCGGCGGGCGGTCATCAGGGCGACGCCGCCGCCGGTGTGCGTGGTCAGGCAGAAGGAGCACATGCTGCGCGCGGTGAAGGAGCGCGAGGCACCGGAGGTGACCCGCAGGGCGACGCCGACCAGGGAGCCGTCGGCCTCGGCCACCAGGTAGGCGCGCTCGGGGGCGCCGGGATCTCGCCAGCCGAGGAAGTCGAGGTCGTCCCAGGGCAGGTCGGCCAGATCCCGGGGCAGGCCGGCGCGTTTGGCCTCGCCTTTGGAGCAGTTGATGAACGACGTGCGGATGTCGTGTTCGGTCAGGGGTCTCATGAGTGTGGAGGCTAGCTTTTCTTAACGGTAGTATGCAAATACTTAAAGCCTGTAAGAAAGGTGCTGCCGTGGCCCGCGCGGGAGTGACCGTCGACCGCCTGACCAGGGCGGCCGCGGACCTGGCCGACGAGGTCGGCTTCCAGAACGTGACCGTCTCCGCGCTCGCCCGCGGCTTCGGCGTCAAGCCCGCGGCCCTGTACGCGCACGTCAAGGACATCCAGGAGCTGCGGGTCAGGGTGGCCGAGCTGGCTCTGGGCGAGATGGCCGACCGGGCCGCCGCCGCGCTGGCCGGCCGGTCGGGCAAGGAGGCGCTGGTGCCCTTCGCCGCGGCCTACCGCACCTACGCCAAGGAGCATCCGGGCCGGTACGCCGCCACCCAGCTGGAGCTGGACTCCGAGTCGCTGGACGTCAGCGCGGGCCGCCGGCACGCGGAGCTGACGCGGGCCGTCCTGCGCGGCTACGACCTGGCCGAGCCCGACCAGACCGACGCGCTGCGCATGCTGAGCAGCACGCTGCACGGTTACGTGACCCTGGAGATGGCCGGCGGGTTCCGCCGCCATCCCCGCGAGG
>NZ_JBSFGJ010000477.1:0-6790 GCF_053596515.1 Nonomuraea sp. NPDC001684 | reverse complement strand
CCCCCGACGCGATCCTGCCGCCGCTGCTGACCAAGATCATCGCCATCGACGCCTTCTCCCAGGCGCTCACCAACCCGCTGCTGGCGCCGCGGATCTTCAACGCCGCCACGTTCTCCCCCCAGGGCCTGCGGGTCATCGCGGCCACGCGCACGCTGTCGGACGTGCTGCGCCGCAACACGCCCGAGGACCCGGCCCCCCGCTTCGTCAGCATGTCCCGGCGGGCCCGGCCGTGACCGGCGACGACGATCCGGCCGCCGGGCCCCTGCGCGCCCTGGCCCGGGAGCTGGCGGACGTCGCGGTCACCATCCACGGCGCGGCGTCGCACGCCACGGCCGCGCTGACCGACGACGCGCTGCTGCGCGCCGTGCCGCGCGCCCCGTCGGCGGCCCGGCCCGCCTATCGGGCGCTGCTGCGGGCCACGACGAACGGCCGCGGCCTCGGTTACTCGTTCGCCGGCGGCCGGCTGGCGACCGCGGCCGCCAAGGCCGGCGCCATGCTGGGGGCCGAGAGCCTGGCCGTACGGGTGTTGGCCACGTCGTTGCGGTTGCGCGTGGCGGCGGTGGCGGTCGCCCATCCCGAGCTGACCGAGGACCCCATGCTCGCCCGGCTCATCGAGGCGGCCGCCGCCGACCGCGACGTGGAGGCCGTCCGGGCCCTGCGCGCCCTGTTCAAGGACCGTGGCGCGGTGCGCGCGCTGAGCCAGCTCGCGCCGGTCTTCGGCGAGGTCCTGGCGCTGCGCGCGCTGCTGGACGAGAACCCGCTCAACGACGCCGCCGCCTGGCTCATCGCGACGGGACGCGGCTTCGCCACCGCCGATCCGCTCCTCGGGCTGAGCAACAGGGCGATCGCCGTCCTCGACGTCGGGGAGGGCGCCGCGCGCCGGGTCGAGCTGAGCGCGGCCGAGTCCGCCCGGCTGTGCGCGCGCGGGTCGCTGCTCGGCTTCCTGTCCAACATCAGCACGATCGGCACCACCGGGCGGGCCCTCCTCCAGAGCGTCGAGGGGCCGGACGGCGTGATCCGGCACGTCCTGCACGCGCCGGGCATGCGCCTCGGGCGTCCCGACGGCGAGTCGCCCCAGGACCTGCTCGGCGCGTTCAGCAGCGCCGTGCTGGCGGCCAGCCCCTACAGCCGCGCCCTGGCACAGGCCGTCGCCGACTACGGGCCGCCGCCGGGCGCCGAACTGGCGCTCGTCGGGCACAGCGCGGGCGGGGCGGCGATCATGAACCTGGCCCAGGACCCCGCCTTCTGCGCCCGGCACACGGTCACGCACGCCGTCGCCGTCGGCTCGCCCGTCGACTTCAAACGCCCCGCCGACCCGCGCACCTGGGTGGCCAGCGTCACCAACCAGCACGACATCATCCCCACCCTCGACGGGCAGGGCGCCGGCACCTGCTTCGACCTGCACCCCGACTGGTACGTGGTGGACTACAGCGATTCCACCCACATGTTCCCGCAGTGCCACAGCATCGAGCGCTACCTCGCCAACCTCACCGACGACCTGCCCGAGGCCCGCGACGTCATCGAGCAGCGGCTCGCCCCGTACCGGGGGCGGGTCGTGCGCTCCCAGGCGTACCTGCTGTTCGACCGTCCGCCCGCGCCGGAGCGGTCGCCCTTCCGGACCGTGCCGGTGGACGGGCCCGAGGGGGTCGTCGAGCTGCCGATCATTTGCCGCGACGGCGAGGCGCTCATGGCCTGCTTCGCCGTCAGCCCGGCGGCGGTGGCGGGGCTGCTGGAGGGCACGGGGCTCGGTCCCGTCGTACGGGTGGCGGGGCGGGCGCTGGTCGTCGTGCACGCCGCCCGCAACCGGCGCACCGGCGTGGGCGACTACGCGGAGCTGCAGGTCGGCGTCGTCGTGCCGGGGCCGTTCCGGTCGCCGGAGCCCGGCCCGCCGTGGCGGGGCCTCGGTCCTCCCGACCTGCTGCGGGCCGCGGACGTGCGCCGCTCCGGCGCCTTCCTCGTCGGCTCCGCGGTCGACAGCGCGGTCGTCCAGGCCCTGGGCGCGCGGCTGTGGGGCGGCGAGACGTACCTGACGGCTCTGGAGCTGCGGCTCGGCGCGCGGTCCGCGCACCTCGCCGCCGACCGGATCCTCACCCTGCGCGGGCGGCTCGGCCCCGGCCTGCCGCTGAACGATCCCGGCCTGGTCGGCTACGCCCGGGAGGCCGGCGCGGTGCTGCGGTCCCACGTACGCGCCCGCGGGCGGGCCCGGCTGCACGCGGCGCCGTCGCTGCGGCTGGCCGTCGAGCCGCGCTCGGCCCACCCGCTGGCCGGACGGCTGCGCGAGCTGGGCCTCGACGGCGCCCGCCCGCTGCTGTGCCTGTCGGCCACCACCCGCCGGACGCTCCGGGACGCCGCCGTCCCGGTGCCGACGGGCTGACGGAGGAGCCATGCCCGCCCGGATCGCCGCGATCGTCGCGCACGCCGAAGTCCTGCGCGCGGACGCCCGCGCCCTCGCCGCCTGCGCCGAGCGGCTGCGCGCCGTCGAGGCGGGGCTGAAGGCGGGCGACGGGACGCCTGCCTGGTTGCGCTCGGCGGTGACCGCCCATCTGGCGGCGTGCGTGACCGCCGCCGCCGATCTGGAGGCGTCCGCCCGCCACCTGCTCCGCTACGCGGCCGAGGCGGGCGGCGGGCACACCGGGCACGTGCGGCCCGGCGGCGACGAGCCCGGCCGGTAGCGGCGCGGGGTCAGCCGTCGGCCCGCGGCTCCGGCTGCTGTCCGGGGTCGGGCGTGGCCGCCGCCCGCTCGCGCGCGGCCCGGGCTTCGGCGGCCTTGGCCCGCCCTTCGGCGCGCACCAGGTGGACGACGCCGACGATGAAGGCTCCGCCGACCACGACGGGAGGCGCGAGAGCGGCCACGATCTCGTACACAGGGACACCTCTTTCCGGGCGGCCTGCCCAGGATACGCAGAACGTCTGGACCTGGCCGTCGAACTCGGCGGCGAAGGCGGCCTGGTCCGGCCCGGCAGGGGGCGCACCAGGACGACCGCGGCCGCGATCAGGATCAGGGCCGCTAGAGGGCGAAGCAGACCAGCGGCGCGGTCAGCACCGCCAGGGGCCCGCTCAGCTGCAGGACGGCCGCCGAGTAGGCCGCCGCCGACACCCAGCGGGGCCGGCCGCGACCGTCGAGCAGGCGCTCCAGCCGTTCCACCACACCGGCGTCGGCCAGGGCGAACGTGGCCGCCCCCGGCGAAGCGCCACCGGCCGCCATGCGTACCAGGGCCCGCGCCAGAGGCAGCTCTCCGTGCACGCGGCGGGCGTGGTCGTCGGCGATCATCTCCAGCAGCACGGCCACCGCCTCGCGGGCCGTGCGCGCGGCGGGCAGCCACGAGAACGCGTGCGACAACGCCACGAACGGCAGCAGGGCCAGGTGGTGACGGCCGCGCGCGTGCGCCCGCTCGTGCTCCAGGACGGCCCGCAGCTCGGCCGGCGCCAGCGCGTCGAGGGTGCCCTGGCTCAGCACGATGCGCCGGCGTCTGCCCGGCACGCAGTAGGCCACCTGCCCGGCCACCGGCAGCACGTAGGCGTCGTAGGCCGGATGGTGGTCGGCCACCACGTCGACCAGCAGGCGCTGCCGCCGCCGCTCGCGAAGGGTCTTGGCCGTGGCCCGCGCCGTGTGCCCGGCCAGCCAGCTCAGCAGGCCCGCCGACCAGGCCAGGGCCAGCAGGTGCAGCGGGCCGAGGCCGTCCAGCCCGTGGCCGCTGACGATCTGCCGCAGCAGCGTGTGCATGCCGTGCGGGAACACCGCCGCCAGTGGCGCGACCGCGGCCACCAGCCCGAGGCCGACCGCGCCCAGGCCCGCGCCGAGCCCGATGGCCTGCCAGAGCGCCAGCGCCGCCCGCGGGCAACGATATGACCAGCCCGCTCCGGCCAGCGCGCGGGCGACGCGGCCGCCCAGCGTCACCGGCAGCAGCGCCACCCCGGCGGCGACGAACCAGGCGATCACCGCGCCGGTCCGTCCTGCTCCTCCAGCGCCTCGCGCAGCGCCGCGGCCACCTCGGGCGTCACCGTGCCGACGAACCGCTGCACGGCCGCCACCACGTCGCCGGCCTCCGCCAGCGCCGCGCGCATGGCTTCGGCGACGAAGGCGTCCTTGCCCGCGGTGGCCTTGTAGAGGTGGGCCCGGCCGACGCGCTCGCGGGCGACCATCCCCTTGTTCGCCAGGCGCATCAGCACGGTCAGCACCGTCGTGACGGCGGGCTGGGAGGGCAGGCCGGCCGCGAGGTCGTGGGCGAACATGCCCTGAGGATGCCGCCACAGGGCTTCCATGATCGACCGTTCGAGATTGCCGAGTTGCATCCGCGCCTCCTGCCGGGTTCTACCCGAGGTAGAAGGCTACCGCCCGGACGTGCTCAGGAGTCCGTGCGGGCGAGCTCGGCGGGATGCGGGGCCGCCGATGAGTTTCGCGTCCGCGGCGGGTCTGTCCCTGTGCATCGCAGGCCGCGACCGAACAGTGAGGGACCATGAGCGCGAACGCACTACCGCCCGTCGTCGACGCCGAGACCTGGCGGCTCCGCCTCGACGAGCTGCGGGCCAGGGAGAAGGCCGCCACCCGTGAGCTCGACGCCATCGCCGCCCAGCGCCGTCGCCTGCCGATGGTGCGCATGCCCGACTACGTCCTGGAGGGCGAGGACGGGCCGGTCCGGCTGGCGGACGTCTTCGACGGCAGGCGGCAGCTGATCGTCTACAACCACATGTGGTTCCCCGGCAAGGAGTGGCAGTGCCCGGGATGCACGGGGTTCACCGCGCAGTTCACCCGCCTGGAGTTCCTGGACGACTACGACGCCCGGTTCGTCGTCGTCACCCAGGGCCCGATCGAGGAGGCACTGGCCTACCGGCGGCGGGTCGGCAACCGGATGACCTGGTACTCGACGGCCGGCAGCCCGTTCGGGGCCGACGTCGGCGCGCCGCCCGGAGCGGGCTTCGCCGTGAACGTGTTCCTGCGCGACGGCGACGCGGTGTACCGCACCTGGCACACCGACGGCCGGGGCACCGAGCAGCTCACGCACACCTTCGCGCTGATCGACCTGCTGCCGTACGGGCGGCAGGAGGAGTGGCAGGACTCCCCCGACGGCTGGCCGCGCTCACCGGCCTACAGCCGCTGGCCCTCCTCTCAGGACATCGCCCGCCGCTACGGGCCGGACGATCAGGTTTAGCGATCTTCCGTCATGTCAGGGGGAATGACATGACGGACGACTTACAGCCCATGCCCGATGACTGGACGAGAGCACTGGCCGTCGTGGCCCACCCCGACGACATGGAGTTCGGCAGCGCCGGCGCCGTGGCCGCCTGGACCGGGGCCGGCAAGCAGGTCGGCTACCTCCTGCTCACCCGCGGCGAGGCGGGCATCGACTCGATGCCGCCGGACCAGGCGCGCAAGGTGCGGGAGGAGGAGCAGCGGGCGAGCGCCGCCATCGTCGGCGTCTCGTCGGTCGAGTTCCTCGACCATCCCGACGGCGGGATCGAGCACTCCCCCCGGCTCCGGCACGATCTGGTGGCGGCGCTGCGCCGGCACCGGCCCGAGCTGGTGATCACCTTCAATCACCACGACTTCACCTTCACCGGGAAGTGGAACAGCCCCGACCACCGCGTCACCGGCCGGGCCGTGCTGGACGCGGTCCTCGACGCGGGCAACCGCTGGATCCTGCCCGACGCGGGGGCCGAGCCGTGGGGCGGCGTCAAGTACGTGGCGATCGCCGGTTCCGTGCGGCCGACGCACGCGGTGGACGTGACCGGGCACCTGGACGCGGCGCTGGCCTCGGTCGAGGCGCACGCGGCGTACCTGTCGGCGCTGGGGGTGCCGCCGGGCGGGGCCCGGGTGCCGCTGGAGGGGTTCGTGAACGCGGCGGGTCAGTGGTTCGGCGGCCGGCCGGCGGTGCCGTTCGAGCTGATCTCCTGCTGAACGCCGCCCGGCCCGGCCCGCCGCGCGCGGACCGGGCCGGGGGCGGCTCGCCGGCCGTCAGCCGACCTCGCCGGCCGTCGGTTGACCTCGCCGGCCGTCAGTTGACCTCGTCGACGTACTCGGCCAGGCGTTCCTCGTCCACGACCAGGTACGGGTCCGAGGTGGGCAGGACCAGGCCGGCGTCCTTGAATCGTTTGAGGAAGAATCCGACGCGCGACCGGGTGGTGCCGACCATGCCGGAGAGTTCTTCCTGGGTGATGCGTTCCTCGATGGCCCGCACATTCGGGGCACGGCGCTTACCGATCTTTCTGGATAAGCGCAGCAGAACGGAGGCCAGACGCTGCTCGCTGTCCATCGTGACCATTGTCGCGATCACTTCCTGCTGTTCCCGCAGGCGTAGCGCGAGATAGTCGATGAATCCGTCCATGAGTTCGTTCTCGGCCATGGCGGCGCGGAATCGGGCGGCCGGAATGCGGCGCACCCAGGTGGTCCGCATGGCGGTGGCCGTCTCGCTGCGTTCGGCCCCGAGCAGGGAGGACTCACCGAAGATGTCGCCGGCGGTGAAGATCGAGAGCAGGCATTCCTTGCCGCAGCGCGCGTACATCTGGGTCTTGACCTGACCGCTCTCGATCACGTAGATGTTGCTGTCGCGCTGGCCGCAGTTGTAGATGTTGGTGCGTCTCGGCACCCGGATCGAGCAGGCGCCCGACGTTTCCCGCGAGATGAAGGAGCGGAGCCCGGCTCTCAGTTGCGCAGCGTCCGATGACTTCATTTACCCCGCCCCTCGGAATTCATTTCATGTCGTCGTTGCCCCTACCCATCAATCGACTGATTAACAAGGCGCCCCACAATTCTCTGATATGTCCGGAGAATTACCTGGAAGCGGATTTCGGC
>NZ_JBSFGJ010000476.1:0-6792 GCF_053596515.1 Nonomuraea sp. NPDC001684 | reverse complement strand
CGACAGCAGGTAGAAGGCGACGCAGTCGTGGCTGGCCATCGGCTCGCTCATGGCGCCCACCGCGCGTTCCAGCCCGTCCAGCAGGCGGTCGCCGGGGATCCGGATGCGGTGGTGGTCGGTGCCGAACCGGCCGGCGACCAGGTCGGAGTAGGCGAACTCGTCCCCCTGCTCGCCGCCGGCCGCCTCGAAGCCGATGCTGAACGTGGTCAGACCGCTCTGCCCCTCCTCGGCCAGCAGCGCCACGATGAGGCTGGAGTCCAGGCCGCCGGAGAGCAGCACGCCGACCGGCACGTCGGCGACCATCCGGCGGCGCACCGCCGTGCGCAGGGCGTCCAGGGTGGCCCGGCGCCACTCCTGCTCGCTCAGCCCCGCGTGCTCGGGCATCGCGGAGCGGGTGTAGGGCGGGTCCCAGTAGCGGTGGTCGGTGCTCGTGCCGTCCGCCTCGACGACCCGCACGGTGGCCGCCGGCAGCTTGCGCACGCCCGCGAGGATCGTGCGCTCGCCGGGCACGAGCGAGTGGAAGGTCATGTAGTGGTGCAGCGCCACCCGGTCGATGCCGGTGTCCAGGCCGCCGCCCGCGGCCAGGGCGGGCAGCGTCGAGGCGAAGCGCAGGCGGCGGGCGTCGTGGCTGACGTACATGGGCTTGATGCCGAGCCGGTCGCGGCCGAGCACCAGCCGGCCGCTGTCCCGCTCGTGGATCGCGAAGGCGAACATGCCCTTGAAGTGGCCGACGCACCCGGCGCCCCACCGGTGGTACGCCTTGAGCAGCACCTCGGTGTCGGAGGTGGAGTAGAACCGGTAGCCCGCGCCGCGCAACTCCTCGCGCAGCTCGCGGTAGTTGTACAGGCAGCCGTTGAACACCACCGCCAGGCCGAGCCCGGCGTCCACCATCGGCTGGGCCGCCTTCTCCGACAGGTCGATGATCTTGAGCCGCCGGTGGCCCATCGCGACGGCCCCCTGCGCCCACAGGCCGGAGCCGTCCGGCCCGCGGTCGTGCATGGCGTCGGTCATCCGGCCCACCGCGCCGATGTCGGCCTCCGCGCCGTCGAACCTGAACTCGCCGCTCAGCCCGCACATGCCAGCACCCCCGTCCCGCCGAGGCCGGCCATCAGGCCGCCGGCCGGCACGAGGGGAGGTCGTGGTCGCCCGTCGGCCGGTCCCACTCGCAGGTGCGGGTCTCGCTGAGCACCAGGTCGACCACGTCCGCCAGGCTGCCCCGCTCGGCGTACGCCGCCCGCTGGCGGGCCGCCGACGTGCCCGTCTGCAGGACCTGCCGGGTCAGCCCGGTCACCAGCTCCCAGTCGCCGGCCGCCTCCAGTTGCGGGCGCAGGCCCGTCACCAGGTCCTCGACCACCTCCTTGGCCGGGCGCGGCACGCCCTCCACCGGATCGACCAGGTCGCCCTCCAGCCCCCACCGGGCCGCCTGCCAGGTCGCCGCGCGCGCCGCCTCCACCTGCACCTCCGGCCCGGGGCCGCGGCGCGCCGCGGCCACCTCCCTGGCCACCAGCGCCCGGAACAGCCCGGCGATCAGCACGACGTCCTCCACCCGGGGACAGGCGTCACAGATGCGCAGCTCCACCGTCGGCACGTGTTGCGAGGGCCGGACGTCGAAATAGAGCATCCCCGCGTCGCTGATCACCCCGGACCGGATCAGACCCCGCACCATCTCCTGGTACTCGGCCGCCGAGCCGAACTTGCCGATCGGCCCCGTCGTCGGCCACCGCTGCCACACCAGCGTGCGGTAGCTGGCGTAGCCGGTGTCGGCGCCGTCCCAGAACGGCGAGCTGGCGCTGAGTGCCAGCAACGGCGCCAGCCAGGGCGTCAGCCGGTGCGCCACCGCGACCGCCAGGTCCGGGTCGGGCACCTCCGCGTGCACGTGCGTGCCGCAGATGAGCTGCTCACGGGTCAGCACCTGGAAGTCGCTGAGCATCTTCTCGTATCGCTGGTCGGGGAAGACCTTCACCTCGTCGAGGTCGGCCAGCTGCGGCGTGCCGACCGCCGCGATCCCCAGCCCCAGCTCGTCGGCGGCGGAGATCAGCTTGCGGCGCAGGCGGCACACGTCGCGGGCCAGGTCGTCCAGGGCCAGGAACGGCGCGCTGTTGGCCTCGACCATCGACCGCTGCAGCTCGTGCGTGAAGCTCTCCTCGGGCAGCGCGCTCAGCAGCGCCCCCGCCCGCGCGGTCACCCGGCGTGTGGTCGCGTCGACGATGTGGTACTCCTCCTCCACACCGACCCGGATCGCTCCCCCGGACCCCTCCACGGTCACCACTCCCATCATCAGGCATTCGAAGCCACCCCCTTCTCCCCCGAAAACGCGCTTCAGCACCTCTTGACCTCCACAAATGAAGGTCAGGCCGTAAATACGGCCTGTCGGACGCTCAGTGAGAGTGCCGGTGGGGGTCGGCGTGGATGTGGGTGCGCATGCCCTGCGGGTCGAACAGGATGAGCAGCTCGACCGTGCCGCCGTCGGCGCTGCCCAGCCAGTGGGGCATGGACGTGTCGAACTCGGCCGCCTCGCCGGCCGGCAGCGTGAGGTCGCGGTCGCCGAGGACGAGCCGCAGGCTTCCGGTCAGGACGTAGAGCCATTCGAAGCCGTCGTGGGTCTGCGGGGCCGGTTCGAGCGGTTCCGGCCGCGCGGGGATGATCATCTTGAACGCGTGGACCCCGCCCGGCCGCCGGGACAGCGGCACGAACGTCATCCCGAACCGGGTGATCGGCTTGAGGTGGATCCGGGGGTCGCCGGTGCGCGGGGCGCCGACCAGGTCGTCGAGCGGGACGTCGTAGACGCGGGCCAGCGGCAGCAGCAGCTCCAGCGTGGCCCGGCGCTGCCCGCTCTCCAGCCGGGACAGCGTGCTCTCCGAGACGCCGGTCGTGGTGGCGAGTTCGGCCAGGGTGATGCCGCGGTGACGACGCAGGGCCCGAAGGCGCGGCCCCACCGCGCCCAGCACCTCGTCCATGTCGTCGTGCACGACGGCCATCTTGCCATAACCGCAAGTTTTCGTGCCAGATCGGCGGGCTGCTGGTCGGATCGATCCCACACTGATCGACGGCAGCACCGGCCGTCGACCCCGCCACTCTCCTCAGGACAGGACCACATGACCACCGCTCCACGGCCGTCGCCGGGCCGTCTCGCCCGATCCGCGCGCACGGCCGCGACCGTCGCGCTCGCCCTCCTGCTCGCGCTCGGCGCCACGGCCTGTTCGACGCGCGCCGCCGCTCCCCCGCCCGCCGCCTCCTACACCACCGCCACCCAGGACGACCCGCGCTTCGGCACGACGTTCCGGCACGAGTTCGCCGACGTGGACGGCGTGCGCATGCACTACGTGAAGGGCGGGACCGGCACGCCGGTGGTGCTGATCCACGGCTGGCCCCAGACCTGGTACGGCTGGTGGCCGATCATGCCGGACCTGGCCCGGCACCACACCGTCTACGCCGTGGACCTGCCGGGGCTGGGCGACAGCGAAGGCTCGCCCACCGGCTACGACAAGGCCACGCTGGCGCGGTACGTGCACCAGCTAATCGCCGGGCGGCTCGGGATCCGGGACGCCGCCGTCGTCGGCCACGACTTCGGCGCCGCGGTGGCGTTCCAGTACGCGAGCCGGTTCCCCGCCGACACCGCCCGCCTCGGCTACCTGGACCTGCCGCTGCCCGGCCCGGCCGTCGACGCGGCCACGTACCGGTCGCTGAGCTGGCACATCGCCTTCCACTCCCAGCGCCGGGTGCCCGAGGCGGTGGTGGGCGACGACGTCCGCGAGTACCTGGCGCTGTTCTACCCCCAGGTCTCCTACGGCGGAACGGCGTTCGGCGGCACCTCGCAGCGGTCCCCGTTCACCGACGCCGAGATCACCGAGTTCGCCCGCACCTACAGCCGGCCGCAGGCCCTGTCAGGCGGCTTCGAGCTCTACCGCGCGCTGGACCAGGACGTGCGCGACACGACGGCGGCGGCGCCGGTACGCGTCCCGGCGCTGCTCATGACCGCCCAGGGGCAGCTCGACGCGATCCGGTCCACGGTGTCACCGCGCCTGACCAGGATCGTCCGCGCGGTGGACGTCCCGCGCGCCGGGCACTGGCTCGTCGAGGAGAACCCCGGTTTCGTCACCGCGGAGCTGGAGCGGTTCCTCGACGGCTGACCCGGCCGACGACCAGGACGGCGGGTCCACCCGTTCCAGTTTGCTCCAGCCGGTCCAGCCCCGCCGGCGCAGCAGCTCGATCAGCCGGCGGGCGGGCGGGACGGCGTCGAACGCCAGGGCGTCCATCAACCGGACGAACTGCGGCTCCACGTCGAGGTCGTCGACGTAGACCTCGTCCCGCTCGCCGGTCAGCCGCGTGAGGCAGGCGGCCAGCTCGTCGGCCAGCTCCTCCAGCCGCGGGTCGTCGGCGGACCGGGTGAGGGCCTGGCCCAGGTTGCGGAAGAAGCCGACGAAGTCCGGGTCGTCGAGCTGCTCGCGTTTGCGGGCCATCCACTCCGGCACGCGTCCGGGCGAGTGCGCGGCCAGCAGGATCCAGCCGTCGCGTTCGGCCTGGACGATGTGGTCGTCCACGCCGAGTGCCCGCAGCCGGTCGAGGTAGCCGACCACCTCCGGCGGCAGCGCCAGGCCGTCCCCGGCGGCCAGCCGGGCGATCCGGGCCCGGTGGCGCTGCTGTCGCCGGATCTCCGCGCGCAGCCGCCGGTCGATGTCGGCCAGCGCGGCGGCGAACTCCTCCTCGCCGGCCCGCAGCAGCTCCCGCACCCGCGCGAGCGGCACCCCGGCCTCGGCGAGGGTGCGGATCCTGATCAGCTCGACCGCGGCGGCGGCGTCGTACCTGCGGTAGCCGTGGCGGTCGCGCTCGGGCTCCGGCAGCAGTCCCTTGGCGTGGTAGTGCCGCACCGCCCGCACGGTCACCCCCGCGTACGAGGCCAGTTCGCCGATGGTCAGCATGGGACCAGCCTTCCAGAGCTCGTCAAGAAGCCGCCTGCCGGATGATCCGGGCGATCTCGGTGGCGTGCGTGAAGACCAGCCCGTGGCCGGCGTCGAGCCACGTCGTGGCGATGCGCGGCTGTCGCCGGACGAGCCGCTCGATCCCGGCCCGCCAGTTGCGGTTGAACCGCGCGGCGGGGCCGCCCTCGCCGGCCATCGAGGTCGACATGATCATGCTGATCGGCCGGTCGATCAACGGGTACCGGGACAGGATCTCGGACCGCACCACGTCGATCTCGACGTTCAGGTCGAGGATCTGCCGCGCGGTGAGCAGCACCTGGCGCGGGGTGCCGCGCCGGGCCTGCTGCCGCGCGGCCAGCTCCGCCCACATCGCCCGGAACGCCGGCAGGACGTCCTCGGTGAGGAACGGCTCGGGCACCGGGTTCGCCCCGTCGATCAGGACAAGCCCGGCGACGCCCCCGGGATGCCGGGCGGCGTGGTGCACGGCCAGGTCGGCCCCCAGCGAGTACCCCACGAGCACGGGGGGCTCGCCGAGGCCGAGCCGGCCCACCCGGGCCATCACGGCGTCCAGGTCGCCGAGGAACGCCTCGAAGGAGTACCGGTCCGCGGCCGGGGTGCGGCCGTGGCCGCGCAGGTCGAAGGTGACCACGTCGTGGTCGCGCCGCAGCAGTTCGATCAGCTCGCCGAGGTCGGCCCGGGTCGAGTTCAGCCCGGGGCACAGCACCAGCGGGCGGCCCCATCCGCCGCGGGACAGCGGGATCGTGAGGCCGTCGTGGTGGGCGGTCAGCTCGCCGGACGGCGGGCGGTTCGTACTGGTCGGAGAGGTCATGCCCCCATGCTGGGACATTGACCCTGCGTCAGGGGAAGAGCGCCGGACGCGGCCCGGGAACGCGAGTTCTCCCGGTTCGGCATGGTCCTGCTAGCCTGATCGCCGTTTCTGCCGGAGCGCGGGAGCCGAGCCGCTCGGCCCCGCGCCGCCATGGAGTCTGGGGCCGACTGACGATGAGCGCGGAAGAGGATTTCCAGCAGGTCGGCGCCGAGCTGGCCGACCTGGGGGTGCGGGTCTCCAGGATGATGGGGAGGCCGGCGCTCAAGGACCAGGCGGGCAAGGTGTTCGCCAGCCTGCAGCGTGACGGCGCGATGGTGTTCCGGCTGGTCAGGGACACTCCTGAGCACGCGGCCGCGCTGGAGCTGGCCGGGGCGTGCCTGTTCGATCCCTCGGGCACGGGCAGGGTGGTCAAGGACTGGGTGGTCGTGCCGCACTCCTCGGCCGAGCAGTGGACGGATCTGGCCGAGGCCGCCCTCAGCCGGCCCCGCTGACCGCCGGGCGCCCCTACGACGGGTGTGCCCGGCGCCTCAACTCCCAGGCCCAACCGGCCGTGAGCACCAGGACGGACGTGATCACGATCAACGGGATCACCCAGATGCGGTCGCCACGCTCGACGTCGGCCACGGCCAGGAACACGGCAATGCCGTCGAAGACGCTGCCACCCCCGCGCGGGGATCCCGGCTGACGGCAGGACCTTGGTGCGGTCAGCGGCCGGGAGCCCGTCGGTGCCGCGCAACCGTTCAGGGGCCACCGGACGGGGTGGCCGGCGGGTCACATGACGATCAGAGGCCGCCGGGGTCGAGGCGGGCGCGCAGGGCGCTGGGCGTCTCGGCGAGGTGCTTGCGGACCGTCCGGGTCAGGTGCGCGTGGTCGGCGAAGCCGTACATGGTGGCCAGCTCGGCGAGCTGGGCGCCGCCGTCGGCCAGGTGCTCCAGCACGGCCCGCACCCTCAGTTCGTTGCGGTACTCGCTGATCGTGCGCCCGGTGACGTGGCGGAAGATCCTGCCGACGTGCTTGGGCGAGGCGCCGACCAGCCGCGCCAGG
>NZ_JBSFGJ010000475.1:0-6792 GCF_053596515.1 Nonomuraea sp. NPDC001684 | reverse complement strand
AGAACGAGGCCACCCGCTGGGCGGCCGCCGCCTCCCGGCCGAGCTGGGCCGCCTGATCGCCGTGCAGCACCTTGATCGCCACGCGGCGTCCGTCCTCGGCGTAGGCCTCGTACACCACGCCCTGGCCGCCGGCGCCGAGCCGCCCCGCCAGCCAGTAGCGGCCGAGCCGCTGAGGGTCTCCTTCGATCAACACGCTGGGTTTGATGCGCTCATCACGGATGAAGTTCCGCCCAAAATGCCGCGAAAAGAGTGCCGAACCCTTCTTGATCCGGACGCATCCAACCCTGACATGAACAAGATTCACAACCTTGCCGCCCTGGCCGTGCTCCCCGTTGCCGCAGCTCTCGTGGCCCTCCCCGCGCAGGCGGCGGAGCGTCCCGGCTGTCCCGCCCCCTCCAAGGCGGACGTGCGGCGCTCGTCGGCCGCGAAGGTGGACAAGCCCGCGAGAGGCGCGGCGGCGATGAAGGGGGTCCGCGTCAACCACATCCCGAAGGGCTTCACCTACGGGCAGGTCCTCGTCAACAAGCACGACGGCATGGTCGAGTACAGCTACCAGTGGTCGGACGACCGCGACGACATGAGCCGCCGGCACCGGTCGCTGTGGGTCAGGGTGGTGTGCTGGCCGAAGGCGACCTCGGTGGCGCAGCTCAAGAACGCGCCGTTCCGCATCGGGACCTTCTCCGGTGACACGACCACCACGAAGATCGGCGATCGCGAGGTGCTTCGCCAGGGGGGTGACGGCGCGCTCGGGGCCGGTGTGTACTCGGGCTGGGTCGAGCGCCCCGGAGTCGTCGTCACCGTGATGGCGACCCCGCCTCTCGTGCCGGGGCTGACGAAGATCATCAAGGGCATCCGGCTCTGATCCTGCCGATGAGGTTTCCGCGCCGCGCCCGTCTGTACACACGTGACATCGACTCACGGAAGGCCGGCACGATGCGGAAACTGATCTTCGGCATGAACGTGACCCTGGACGGCTACATCGCCGCGCCCGGCGACGACATCGGCTGGAGTGTGGGGGAGGGGCCGGACTCGTCGCCGAGCGCCGAGCTGTTCCAGTGGTGGTACGACCAGATGCGGGCGAGCGAGCTGACGCTGTACGGCCGCAAGCTGTGGGAGGCGATGAGCCCCCACTGGCCGACCGCCGACCAGCGGCCCGGCGCCACTCCGGCGGAGATCGCGTTCGCGCGCCTCTGGCGGGACATGCCGAAGGTGGTGTTCTCGTCGACGATCGACAAGGTCGACTGGAACACCCGCCTGGTCACCGGCGACGCGGTCACCGAGATCACCAGGCTCAAGGCCGAGGACGGCGGCCCGATGGACATCGCCGGCGCGACGCTCGCCGCGGCGGCCATGCGGGCCGGGCTGATCGACGAGTACGCGATCGTCACCCATCCGGTCCTGGTGGGCGGCGGCACGCCGTTCTTCACCGCGCTGGACGGCTGGGTGAAGCTGAACCTGGTCGAGACGCGCACCTTTCCCGGCGGCGTGGTGCTGACCCGGTACGAGACGCGGCGATGAGCACAGGGCCGACGCGCCGAAGACGAGGACGACGGTGACGCCGGCCCTGTCCGATCACAGCGTCGCGGGCAGGCCCAGCCATGGTTTGTCGGCGGCGTCGAACCCGGTCAGCTCGGCGATCCTCCCGTCGGCGATGCGCAGGACCGCGATGGTGAACAGACGGTGTTCCGGGCCGTCGGCGGTGCGGAGGTACAGCGCGGCGGCGGGCATGAGGTTGACCGTCGTGGCGATGCAGCGCCAGTCGTCGTAGCCGCGCTGGAAGAGCCCATGGGAGACCCAGCCGTCCACCGCGTCCTTCGCCGTGACGACCAGGGTGCCGGGGTCGGGCAGCATCGTGAAGCGCAGGTCGTCGCGGAGCAGGGCCGTCAGCCCGTCGAGGTCGTTGCGTTCATGGGCGTCCATGTACGACTTCACCACGCCGCGCTCGTCACGCGACAGCTCGTGCGTGGCGGGGCTCCGCCAGTCGAGGCGGCGGCCGGGCAGCTGCTCGCGCACCGTCACGCGGGCCCGCTGCAGCGCGCTGGTCACCGATGCGACGGTCAGCTCCAGGGCGCCGGCGGCCTTCGACGCCGGCCAGCCGAGGACGTCGCGCAGGATGAACACCGCTCGCTGCCGCGGCGGCAGGTGCTGGACGGCGACGATGAACGCCAGCTCGATCGTCTCCCGCGCCACCACCGATTCCTGCGGATCCTCAGGGAGCATCCGGTCCGGGTAGGGCTGCAGGTGGCGCACTTCCGAGCCGGCGCCCGGCAGCTCGGCCGGCACGGGTGTGCGGTCGTTGCGCTTGTCCAGGAAGTCGAGGCAGGCGTTCGTCGCGATCCGGTACAGCCAGGTCCGCAGCGCGGCGTGGCCCTTGAACGACTCCCGCTTGTGCCACGCCCGCAGGAACGTCTCCTGCGTCATGTCCTGGGCGTCGTCGTAGTTCGCGAGCATCCGGTAGCAGTGCACCTGGAGCTCGCGCCGGTAGGGCTCCGTGATGAGCGCGAACCGGGCCGCGTCGTGCGAGCGGGCCACCGCGATGAACGTGGCTTCGTCGTCGCCTGCCAGTCTGGCGTCGGTCATGGTCGTCAATCCTTCCGCGGGTGGCGAGGGGCTGCCAGTACTGACGACGTGGCGGAGGATTTCTGAGCGGTGCACCGCCAGGGCCTCGGTGTCAGCCCGGAAGGCGCCAATGGCAGTTGCCCTCGATGCACAGTTCGGTGGTCGTCTCGCGGGGGTCCGGCGCCGTGATCGATGCCTTGTCGCCCCACCGGCTGTAGCGGGTGTCGACGTGGAGGGCCCTGCCCACCAGTTCGTCGAGGCCGGCGGCGAACGTGAACGTGCTCTGCACCCTGCTGACCAGGCCCGCGGAGGTCAGCGTGACGGTGTAGGCGAGCCTCCCGTTCGGACTCCACCCTGCGTGGGTCGAGTGCCCCGCCCAGCGGGAAACCGGTGAAAGCTTCTTGAAGGTGATCGTGCCGGTGACGGTATCCCCGCTCCGCCGTCCGTTCTTCAGCAGGGCGGCCAGGGTCGCGGGCTCGGCCGGGTTGACGAGTTGCTCGTCGTAGCCGAGCAACTCGGTGTGCCAGAGGTGCAGCCGGTGATTGTCCTTCCACCAGCTCTTGCCCTTCTTCAGCCACTTCCCGATGAAGCCGCCGGACTGATAGCTGGTGCCGCCGATGTCGTGGTTGAAGCCGATGACACGTTCGCGCCCGTGCTCGCCTCCGGTAGTGGTGACGTCCAGGGCCTTGACGCGGCCCTGGGCGTCGAATGCGAAGACCCCCTCGCGCCGGCGTTCGGCTCGTTCGCCGGCGCCACCCGAAAGGGTGGTCGTCTCGGTGAAACGCACGCCGTGCCCGGCCCCCAGAACGGCCTTCAGCGCCCGCACGGGATCCTTGCTCACTGCCTGCGCGGGAGCGGCGCCCGCCAGCAGGGCGGCACAGGCCGCCAAAGTCGTGATCATCCGCCTCATGATGGTGATCCTGCCGCGATCGGATCACGTCCGGAACACGGACCAGATGCAACCACGTGCATGAGGAGCGGGCGGGTGGGGGCTCGGTTGGGCAGTAATTTGTCCAATTTGTCCAAGCTTCGATCTTGTGAGCGGACGCGGGCTACAGTGACGACGGCCAGCAGTCAATGGCAGTAAAGGCTGGCCGAAACCCGAGGAGAAGATGAATGAGAAGAACGTGGCCAATGGCGTTGGTGGCGCTCGCCGCTGTCGTCATGGGCGGCGCGACGCCGGCGAGTGGCGACGCCGGCGATCCGGCGACCAAGGCGACGACGGCAACCAGAACAGCCATCGCGACGGCGAAGGCCGCGGTCTGCGGAAGCGCGTCGCTGAACGGTCCGACCACACCGCCCGCCGGCGCGGAGGTGGTGCCCGCGGGCGACAACAGCGGCGTGAACTTACGCAAGGCGAACACCACGTACTACTTCGAGACCGGCACGCACACCCTGGAACAAGCCCAATACGCCCAGATCCTGCCCGGTGAGAACGCGACGTTCATCGGCGCGCCCGGCGCGGTGCTGGACGGGAAGGGCGTGAACCAGTACGCCTTCGGTGACACGGCGACCGGCGTCACCATCCGGTACCTGACCGTCACCGGGTTCGTCGCGCCGCAGGAGGAGGCCGTGGTCAACCACAGCGCCGCCGACGACTGGGTCGTGGAGCACAACACGTTCCGCGACAACTCCGGCGCGGCGCTGATGGCCGGGGCCAGGAACCAGATCCGCGGCAACTGCATCAAGGACAACGGCCAGCTCGGCCTGAACGCGTCCCAGCACGGCGACCACATCACCGGCCTGGTGGTGGCGGACAACGAGGTCACGGGCAACAACACCGACGACTGGGAGCACCAGGGCCAAGGGTGCGGCTGCACCGGCGGCCTGAAGTTCTGGGCGGTGAACGGCGCCGACGTGACCGGCAACTGGGTGCACCACAACCACGGCCCGGGGATCTGGGCGGACACCAACAACAACGACTTCCTCCTCGAGAACAACCTCATCGAGGACAACGAGTCGATCGGGATCTTCTACGAGATCAGCTACAACGCGGTGATCCGGAACAACACCCTCCGCCGTAACACCTGGAAGGCGGGTGCCGAGCGGGCGGCGAAGGGCGACGCGTTCCCCGATGGGGCGATCTACCTGTCCGAGGCGGACGGCGAGCCACGCATCCCGGCGCGGACCGGCAAGATCGAGGTCACCGGCAACCTGCTGGAGAACAACTGGGGCGGCATCACCGCGTGGGCGAACGCCGACCGGTTCTGCGGCAGCGCCGCCTCGACCACCAGCGACTGCACGCTGATCGTCGGGCCGGCCAACACCTCGAAGTGCGCGCCGCCGGCCATCAAGGACGAGCCGCTCTACACCGACTGCCGCTGGTGGACGAAGAACCTCGACATCCACCACAACACCTTCTCCTTCGACCCCGGCGCCGTCGGCGGCGGCTGCTCGACGCAGTACTGCGGGCAGATGAGCCTGCTGTCCAACTGGGGCACGGCGCACCCGGAGTGGTCCCCGTACCTGGGAGAGAAGATCGAGAAGTCGATCGTCTTCCAGTCGAACAACTCCTGGCACGACAACACCTACACGGGACCGTGGCAGTTCAGGATCTACGACATGGGCAGACGCGTCACGGCCGCGGAGTGGGTCGGCCCCCAGTACGGCCAGGACGCCGGCAGCACGTTCGACGGCAAGGCGCCCGAGGTGCCGCCGATCACCGAGCAGACCTTCGAGGACGTCTCGACGGCGCCCTACTCCGCGTGGTACGGCTCCAGCCTGGCGCACCGGACCGGCGACGCGCACGGCGGCACGGGCTCGCTCCAGCTGACCAGCACCGAGGGGTCGGGCAGCGCGGTGGCGCTCGACAAGTACCCCGGATACAGCGGGGTGATCGCCGGCAAGAGCTACCGCGTGTCGCTGTGGTACCGGGAGGCCGCGGCCACGATGCCCACCGTCACCTGGAACGTGCGCTGGCGCGACGAGGACGGCGCGGTGCTGCGTACCGACCCCGTCCCCCTGCCTCAGAAGACGGCCTGGACCGAGGCGGCCGGCACGTTCACCGCGCCGGCGGGCGCGACCCGCGTCGACTGGACCTTCGTCTGGAGCGCCCCCACCGGGTCCGCGTTCCGGATCGACGACGTGGCGATGCGGGCCGCGCAAACGTAGTAGGCATGAAGAACACCGAGGCCCCTCCGACGGGGGGCCTCGTCCCGACGCCGCCGTTCCGGCACCGAAGCGCAGACGGAGGAGATCACCCATGCCTGATCAACCCAGGCTCATGCGGACGGGACGGGCGATGGCGATCGCCACCTTCGTCTCAAGGGCCACCGGCTTCGTCCGCACGCTGGCGCTGGTCGCCGCGCTCGGGCTGGGAACCAAGCTGCTGGACGCCTACACCGCGGCGAACGTCACCCCCAACACCGTCTACGAGCTCGTCTTCGGCGGCGCGCTGGCCGGCGTGCTCGTCCCGCTGCTGGTCCGCACGGCCGCCGACCGCGACATCGACGACGACCTGTTCGCCCAGCGGCTGCTGTCGCTGGTGGTCTACGGCCTCGGAGCCGTGGTGATCGTGACGATCGTCGCCGCGCCGTTCGTCGTCGACCTCTACGTTCCGGGGTTCAGCCCTGACCAGCGGCATCTGGCGGTCGTGTTCACCCGGTACTTCATGCCCCAGATCCTGTTCTACGGGGTGAGCGCGACCCTGGCCGCGATCCTCAACGCGCGCAGCCGCTTCGTCTCGCCCATGTGGGCGCCGGTGGCCAACAACCTTGTCGTCATCGCCACCGCCTCGGTCTTCCTGCTGATCGGCGGCACCGGAAAGCTGGAGTCGCTGACCGGCGTCCAGGTGCTTCTCCTGTCGATCGGCACCAGCGCGGGGGTCGCCGCCCAGATGACGGTCCTCGTCGTGGTCAGCCGGCGAACCGGGTTCCGGCTGCGACTGCGCGCCGATCCGCGGGGCATCGGCGTCCGGCGTATCGTCGCCCTGGCCGGATGGACCATCGCGTCCGTGGCCGCGGCCCAGGCCGTCTTCCTCGTGATCACCCGGATCGCCTCGCAGGCCGGGCCCGGCGCCGTCGCCGTCCACTCCAACGCCTACACCCTGTTCCAGCTGCCCTACGCGGTCATCGCGGTCACCGTCATCACCGCGGTCCTGCCCAGGATGAGCCGGGCGGCGGCCGATCGTGACCTCGCCCGGGTGACCGCCGACCTGTCCCGGAGTCTGCGGCTCACCGGCGTGGTCCTGGTTCCCGTCGCCGCGGCTCTGATCGTGCTCGGGCCGCAGCTGAC
>NZ_JBSFGJ010000474.1:0-6803 GCF_053596515.1 Nonomuraea sp. NPDC001684 | reverse complement strand
CGCAGCGGCTCCCGCTGCGCGAACAGGTGCGTGCGCGACTCCGGCACGAAGACGCCGTCGATGGCGTAGTCGAGGCTGCCGGTGGCGCGCAGGCCCAGGACGTCCCAGTTGCCGAGCAGTTCGGAGTCCTCGACCGGGGTGATGAAGATGCGCTCCTCGCCGGTGCCCTCGACGACGCCCAGGCTGTGCACGTACCGGGCGTGCGGCATGGCCGAGGCGAAGCTCCAGCGGCCGGTCAGCCGGAAGCCGCCGTCCTCGCGCACGGCGGTGCCCGGCCGGGTGCCCTGGCCCGCGAACAGCGGCGTGCGGGGGCCGCCGAAGATGTGCTCGACGGCGTCGTCGCCCAGATAGGCGCCCGCCGTGCCGTTCTCCAGGGTGGTGGCCATGACCACCCAGCCGGTCGAGGCGTCGGCGTAGGTCAGCTCCTCGAAGAGGGCGAGCAGCTCCGACGGCGACAACTCCGAGCCGCCCAGCGGGGCGGGCAGCCAGACGCCGAACAGCCCGGCCTCGTGCAGGGCGGCCACGACGGGCTCGGTCAGCCTGCCCAGCGCCTCGGCCTCGGCCGCCTCGCTCTCGATCAGCGGGCGCAGGTCGCGGGCGCGGTCCAGGTGGGTGGGGCCGGCTGAGTGCAGGCGCGGCTTGTCGCTCATGTCCCGGTGCTCCTGTTCGTGATCGTCGGCGGTCCTTCCTCCGTCAGATCACGTCCCCGCCCGGTTGTCCACCCTCCGCCGGAGATCCCGGCCCGCACCCGGAAAAGACGCTGGCTTTGCATGAACATGCGTTGCAATGCATAATCTTCTTCTATGTCCAAGGTTCTCACCTCCCTGCCCACCGGCGAGCGGGTCGGCATCGCCTTCTCCGGCGGTCTCGACACCTCGGTGGCCGTCGCGTGGATGCGCGACAAGGGCGCCGTCCCGTGCACCTACACCGCCGACATCGGCCAGTACGACGAGCCCGACATCGCCTCGGTGCCCAGCCGCGCGCTGGCCTACGGGGCCGAGCTCGCGCGCCTGGTCGACTGCCGCGCCGCGCTGGTCGAGGAGGGCCTGGCCGCGCTCACCTGCGGCGCGTTCCACATCCGCTCGGGCGGCCGGGCCTACTTCAACACCACGCCGCTCGGCCGCGCCGTCACCGGGACCCTGCTGGTGCGGGCCATGCTCGAGGACGAGGTGCAGATCTGGGGCGACGGCTCCACGTTCAAGGGCAACGACATCGAGCGGTTCTACCGCTACGGCCTGCTGGCCAACCCCCACCTGCGCATCTACAAGCCCTGGCTCGACGCGGACTTCGTCTCCGAGCTCGGCGGGCGCAAGGAGATGTCGGAGTGGCTGCTCGCCCACGGGCTGCCCTACCGCGACAGCACCGAGAAGGCGTACTCGACCGACGCCAACATCTGGGGCGCCACCCACGAGGCCAAGACCCTCGAACACCTCGACACCGGCATCGAGACCGTCGAGCCGATCATGGGCGTGCGCTTCTGGGATCCCGAGGTCGAGGTCCTCCCCGAGGACGTCACCATCGGCTTCGACCAGGGCCGCCCGGTCACGATCAACGGCAAGGAGTTCGGCTCCCCGGTCGACCTGGTCATGGAGGCCAACGCGATCGGCGGTCGGCACGGCCTGGGCATGTCCGACCAGATCGAGAACCGCATCATCGAGGCCAAGAGCCGCGGCATCTACGAGGCCCCCGGCATGGCGCTGCTGCACGCCGCCTACGAGCGCCTGGTCAACGCCATCCACAACGAGGACACCCTGGCCACGTACCACAACGAGGGCCGGCGGCTCGGCCGGCTCATGTACGAGGGCCGCTGGCTCGACCCGCAGGCGCTCATGCTGCGCGAGTCGCTGCAGCGCTGGGTCGGCACGGCGGTCACCGGCGAGGTCACCCTGAGGCTGCGCCGTGGCGAGGACTACTCGATCCTCGACACCACCGGCCCGGCCTTCAGCTACCACCCCGACAAGCTGTCGATGGAGCGCACCGAGGACTCCGCGTTCGGCCCGGTCGACCGCATCGGCCAGCTCACCATGCGCAACCTGGACATCGCCGACTCGCGCGCCAAGCTGGAGCAGTACGCCACGCTCGGCATGGTCGGCACCACCCACCCGGCGCTCATCGGCGCCGCCCAGGCGGCCTCGACCGGCCTC
This sequence comes from Nonomuraea sp. NPDC001684, assembly GCF_053596515.1. Taxonomy (NCBI): domain Bacteria; kingdom Bacillati; phylum Actinomycetota; class Actinomycetes; order Streptosporangiales; family Streptosporangiaceae; genus Nonomuraea; species Nonomuraea sp. NPDC001684. The sequence goes on along the minus strand of NZ_JBSFGJ010000474.1, from coordinate 4,659 downwards.
ATCGGCGCGATGCCGCAGGGCGGCGCGGAGGCCATCGCCTCCCGCGGCGAGGTCTCCGAGGACGACGAGCTGCTCGACCGCGCCGCGATGGAGCTCGGCACCGACTGACCGGGCCCCCGGCCCCCGGGCCGCTCCCGGGCCCCCGGCCCACCCCCCGGGCCGCCGCCGCGCGGCCCGGGGCGTGGCGCGCGGACGCCACGGGTACGGACCGGAGATGATGATCGACGAGCGGGACGGCGCGGACGTCACGCCCGCCACCGACTGGCTGCTCGGCCCGGTGTCCCGCGAGGAGTTCCTGCGGGACCACCAGGGGCGGCGGCATCTCCTGCTGCGCAGGCGGTCGCCCGGCCACTACCGCGAGCTGTTCTCGCTGGCCCGCCTCGACGAGCTGCTGTCCGGCTCCGGCCTGCACTCCGGGGCCGTGCGCGTGGTCCGCGACGGCCACGCCGACGGCGGCGCGGCCGGGCTGGAGGACCTCTACGCCCGCTACCGCGACGGCTCGACCCTGATCATGCCCTCGGTGCACGAACGGTGGCCGCCGCTGCGGGAGCTGTGCCGGCGGCTGGCGGGCGAGTTCAGCGCGGAGTGCCGGGTCAACGCCTACCTCACCCCGCCGCGGTCGCGCGGCTTCGGCGTCCACCGCGATTCCCACGACGTGTTCGTGCTGCAGGTGGCCGGGACCAAACGCTGGCGGATCCACGAGGACGCCCGCCACGAGTTCGACCTGTGCGAAGGGGACCTGCTCTACCTGCCGCGCGGCCTGCCGCACGAGGCCGCCTCGGCGCAGGGCGCGTCCCTGCACCTGAGCGTCGGCGTCCATCCCTTGACCTGGGCCGACGTGCTGCTGGCCGGGTGCGAGGCGGCCGTCTCCGCCGACCCCGGCTGCCAGGAGCCGCTGCCCATCGGCTTCGCCCGTACGAGCGGCGGCCGGGCCGCCACACGCGAGCGCATCCGGGAGCTGACCGCCCGCCTGATGACCGTCCTCACCCCCGAGAGGCTGGCCGACGACGCGGTGGACATGGCGTTGCTCGCCGAGGGCGACCGGCTGGGCGGCCATCTGCTCGACCTCACGGGCCTGGCCGGCCTCGACGCCGGCACCGCCGTCCGGCTCCGCCCCGGCCTGCGCTGGGAGAGCAGACGGGACGCCGGCACGCTGGTCCTCGCCTTCCACGGCAAACGGCTCAGCCTCCCGGCCCGGCACGAGGCGGCCGTCCTGCGCATGGCGGACGGCGAGCCCTTCACCGCGGCCGGCCTGCCGGGGGAGTACGGCCTCGCCCTGGTACGCCGCCTGGTCGAGGAGGGCTTCCTGACCCTCGCGACGTCAGGCTGACCCGGCGGCGCCACCTGTGCCGGGGGCAGCGGGCCTGCGGAAGACGCAGCGCACCACGTGCCAGCGCTTGGGCTCGTCCCTGGCGTCGACGCCGTCGTAGCGGTCCTCGCGCAGGACGACCGGCTCCAGCCGGGGGAACAGCGCGCCGGCCTCGGGGGCGCGCAGGAACGTGCGCCCCGGCCGCCCCGCCCAGGCGTCCTCCGGACCGAAGAACGTGCAGCACAGCACGCCGCCCGCGGCCAGGCCGCCGGCCATCGCGGCCGCCACCCGGCGGACGTCGGCCTCGGGCAGGAAGGGCAGGACGTGGATCGCGACCATGAACGAGTAGGCCCCCGCCGCGATCGGCACGTCCCGGACGTCGGCGTGCACGACCCGCAGCCGCGGGTGCCGCCAGGCCGCCGCCAGCGCGAGGGTGCAGGGGTCGGTGTCCACGGCCTCGACCGAGAAGCCCAGCTCCAGCAGGAAGCGGGTGTCGTTGAGCGGGCCCGCGCCGAGGTCCAGCGCCCGCCCGCGGACGCCGCCGAGCACGCCCAGCGCCTCGACGACCAGCGCGTTGGGCCCCCGCCCCGCCCGCAGGGAGGCGTAGGTCACGCCGCCGCTAGCCGCTCACCTTGAGGATCCGCTGCTCGACCAGCACCTCGGCCAGGGCGACCCGCTCCTCCCCGGTCAGGCCGCCGGGCAGCTCCCGCACGTAGAAGGCGCCGGTGCGGGCCACGAACTCCAGCGCGGGCGAGGCGATCATGTTGGCGGCCACCAGCGGTTCGCCCGACGGGGAGAGCAACTCGACCTGGTTCCCGTCGCGGCGGGTGGTGAGCAGCCCGGCGCGCTCGTTCACCACGCGGCGGGTCAGCGTGACGGTGCGATGGTCGTACCAGACGTCGGGGAGCGGGCAGCCGAAGAGCTCCTCGTAGCGGTCGCGGAACTCGGCGAACGTGCCCGCCGGGGTCTCCTCGGCGGGCTCGTCCGGCGTGCCGGGGTCGTTGCTCGGGCTGTGGTGGACGTACCGGCCGAAGTAGGTGCGGCAGAACTCGGTGTACAGGCCGGTGAAGAGGATGAAGTGATGCCAGGCGTCGTCGACGCGCGTCGAGTGCATCGTCCAGATCCGCGACCGGTCGACCTGCGTGAGCACCAGGTACTTCTTCGCCTCGGCGAACAGCTCCCCGGCCTCCTCCTCCGTCGCGGCGACGCGCTCCTTGACGAGCCGTTCGAGCAGGTAGGGCGCCTGGTGGTCGAGCGCGGCGAGCGGGGTGTCGGTGATCATGGCGGTCCCCTACTCCGGCGACGACTTCCTGCGGCAGGACGAGAGGCACACGCTGCTGCAGTCGCGGCAGGTCATGCAGGGGCTGTGGCAGTCGGCGCGCTCGGTCTTGACCCGCAGGTGCAGCCGGCCCGTCCGGATCTCCCCGGCGTCCTCGGCGGCCTCCGAGGTCAGCGACGCCTCCGCCGTGCCGGCCTGCCGGCGGACGACCTTGGCGTCCCGGCGTACCCACAACACCTTCGCGCCGAAGAGCAGGATGTCCTGGGGCACGTCCTCGATGTGCAGGACGTCGCTCAGCGGGATGTCGAGGGCCGAGTTCAGATCCTCCAGGCTGGGATACAGCGTGACGCATCCGTCCTGGTACGGCGGGCCCACGTAGCCCCAGAACGTCATGGTGTCCGGGAAACCCTCCTGGAGCAGCTTGACCAGGAGAGGATGCGGCTCGGGCCCTTGGGCGGCTTTGCTCATGGCGGTACTCCTCGTTCCCGGCGAGCGTGACATCCCGGACCCGGGAGCGGCGGCGCGCCGCGCCGCCGCTTTGCCGAACCCGGGGCCGCGCCGGGCGGGCTCAGCCGAGGTCGCCCTGTGCCGCGCCCGGCGCGTTCGCCTCGGCGAAGACGCCCACCTGCTCGGACGCCGGTGACGGCGGCTGCTCCATGAGCGCCTGGATCGCGGACCTGCGCTTCTCCAGGCCCACTTCGTCGATGCTGATCCGCCGCCGGTTCCGGCTCTTGTCTTCGGTCATGCTCGGCAACCGTAGTGAGCCGCGCGTCAACGCGGGGCAACGGCACCGTCTTGTTTGGGCGCGCTCGCCCCGGCCGGACGGCGTCGCGACCTGGTCTGTTCCGGTTTTCCGCCATCGAGGTCGGCGGCCGGACCCCATGGTGGCCCGTCCCCCGGCTGCCTAGCGTTGACCCTCGTGATCAGTCTGAAGGGTTTGACCAAGCGGTACGGCGACCGGACGGCGGTGCACGACCTGTCGCTGGAGCTCAGACCCGGCGCGGTGACCGGGTTCCTCGGTCCCAACGGCGCGGGGAAGTCCACCACGATGCGGCTCGTCCTCGGGCTCGACCGGCCCTCGGCGGGCACGGCGCTGGTCGGCGGCGTGCCGTACCACCGGATCAGGAACCCGCTGCGGACGGTCGGCGCGCTGCTCGACGCGCGGGCGCTGCACCCCGGGCGCAGCGGCCGGGCGCACCTGACCGCGCTGGCCCGCAGCAACGGCATCCCCGTGCGGCGGGTGGCCGAGGTGCTGGAGAGCGTCGGCATGGCCGGCGCGGCGAACCGCCGGGCCGGGGCGCTCTCGCTCGGCATGAGCCAGCGGCTCGGCATCGCCGCCGCGCTGCTCGGCGACCCGGCGGTGCTGCTGTTCGACGAGCCCGTCAACGGGCTCGACCCCGACGGCGTGCGGTGGGTGCGCCGGCTCATGCGGTCGCTGGCCGCGGAGGGCCGCACGGTGTTCGTCTCCAGCCATCTGATGAGCGAGATGCAGCTCACGGCCGACCACCTGGTGGTGATCGGCAAGGGCCGGCTGATCGCCGACGCGCCCCTGGCCGAGGTCATCGGGCGCAGCTCGCTGACGGCCGTGCTGGCCCGCACCCCGCACGCCGGGGAGCTGGCCGGACGCCTGCGCGCCGCCGGGATCGCCGCCGAGCGCGTCGCCGAGAACGAGGTCGTCGCCACCGGCGCGCCCGTCGAGCGGGTGGGCGACCTGGCCTACGAGGCCGGGATCAGGCTGCACGGCCTGCGCACCCGGGAGGCGTCCCTGGAGCAGGCCTATCAGGAGCTGACGGAGAGCAGCGTGGAGTACGGGACGACGGAGGCGGGCGCGTGACGGCGGCGTTGTGGCAGGCGGCACGGGCCGAGTGGGACAAGTTGTGGTCGGTCCGGTCCACGTGGTGGTGCCTGGCCGGCGCGGCGGCGCTCATGGTGCTGACCGCCGTGGCCCTGGCCGCCGCCGCGGCCACCGACGCGGTGCCACGACAGCTCGAACAGGTCGATGAGGGTGGCGATCAGCCCCTGCTGCCTGATCATGAGCGCGCCCGGCGTGTAGGCGATCGGGGTGATCCGG
>NZ_JBSFGJ010000473.1:0-6832 GCF_053596515.1 Nonomuraea sp. NPDC001684 | reverse complement strand
ACGCCCTGGTCACCGCGCCGCGCGGCATCGGCGGGCAGCTAGAGGACCTGCGGCGGCCCGCATGAGGCTGGAGATCGAGGACCTGCGGGTGCGCTTCGGCGGCGTGCGCCCGCTGGACGGCGTCACCCTGACCTTCGACTCCGGCCTGTGCGGGCTCATCGGGCCCAACGGCGCGGGCAAGACCACCCTGTTCGACGTGCTGTCCGGCTTCGTCCGGCCGGTCTCCGGGCGGGTCACGGCCGGCGGCGCCGACCTGCTGGCGCTGGCGCCGCACCGGCGGGCCAGGTGGGGGCTGCGCCGCACGTTCCAGCAGGAGCAGGTGGTCGCCGAGCTGAGCGTGGCCGGCAACCTGCGCCTGGCCGCCGACCACCTGGGCGGCCAGGACGAGGGCCTGCTCGCGTTCTGCGGCCTGAGCGACCCCGGACGCCCGGCGGGCGAGCTGACGCTGCCGGAACGGCGGCGGCTCGAACTGGCCCGCGCCCTGGTCGGCACGCCCAGGATCGTGCTGCTCGACGAGCCGGCCGCCGGGCTGTCGGAGGCGGAGTCGCGCTCGCTGGCCGAGGTGGTGACGGCCGTGCCGGACCGGTTCGGGGCGCTCGTGGTGCTCATCGAGCACGACGTGGCCCTGGTCGGCGAGGTCTGCGCCACCACGGCCGTGCTGGACTTCGGCCGGCTGGTCGCCGCCGGCCCGACCGCGGCGGTGCTGGCCGACGAGCGGGTGCGCGCCGCCTACCTGGGGGAGGCGCCGTGAGCCTGGAGGTGCGCGACCTGCGCGTGCGCAGAGGCGGGCGCGAGGTGCTGCACGACGTGACGCTCGACGTGCCGCCCGGCGAGATCACCGCGCTGCTCGGCGCGAACGGCGCGGGCAAGAGCACGCTCGTGCTCGCCGTGGCCGGGCTGCTGCCGGTCGAGGCGGGCGCGGTCAGCGCCGACGGCGACGAGCTGACCGGACTGCGCCCCGAACGCGTCCGGGCGCTGGGCGTGGCCGCCGTGCCCGAGGGGCACCGGGTGCTGCGCTCGCTGAGCGTGGCCGACAACCTGCGCGTGGCCGGGCCCGACCCGGGACCGGCCCTGGCCGCCTTCCCCGAGCTGGCCGGGCTGCGCGACCGGCGGGCCGGCACGCTGTCCGGCGGCCAGCAGCAGATGCTCGCCCTGGCCCAGGCCGTCACCGGCGGGCCGCGCTACCTGCTGGTGGACGAGCTGTCCTTCGGCCTGGCCCCCGCCGTGGTGTCCAGGCTCGTCCCCGCCCTGGCCGCGCTCGCGGAGGCCGGGGCCGGGGTGCTGCTCATCGAGCAGTACACCCGGCTCGCCCTGGAGCTGGCCACCCGCGTGCACGTGCTGGACCGGGGCCGGGTCGTGCTGCGCGGCACGCCGGACGAGCTGCGCGGCCGGCTGCGGTCGGCCTATCTGGGAGCGGGCGATGGAGACCTTTGACGTCGTCGTGGTCGGCGCGGGCTCGGCGGGCGCCGCGGCGGCCCGCCGGCTGGCCGACGACGAGGCGCTGCGCGTGCTGCTGCTGGAGGCGGGCGGCCCCGACGTCAACCCCGACATCCACGACCCCGGCGGGGTGTTCCGGCTGTGGGGCGGCCCCGAGGACTACGACTACCGGGTGGCGCCGCAGCGGCGGCTGGGCGGGCGGCGTCCGCACTGGCCGCGCGGGAAGGTGCTGGGCGGCTCGTCCTCGCTCAACGGCATGATCTTCGTCAGGGGCGCGCCGGCCGACTACGACGCCTGGGGGCCCGGCTGGTCGTACCGCGAGGTGTTGCCGTACTTCAAGCGGCTGGAGGACTTCGACCGCGGGCCCGGCGACTACCACGGCGCCGGCGGGCCGGTACGGGTGATCGCCGACTACGCGCCGCACCAGGTCAACGCGGCGATCGTGGCGGCCGCCGTGGAGCAGGGCCTGCCGTTCAACCCCGACTGCAACGGCGAGCGTCCCGACGGCGCCGGGTTCTGCCAGCTCACGATCCGGCACGGCCGCAGGCACAGCACGGCCGACGCCTACCTGCGCCCGCGCTGCGACCGGCCGGTCCTGGAGATCCGCACCGGGGCCCGCGCCCGCCGGCTGCTCCTGCGCGGGCGGCGGTGCGTGGGCGTGGAGTACCGCCAGGGCGGCCGCCTGCACCAGGTCGGGGCCGCCGCCCAGGTCGTGCTCAGCGCCGGGACCGTCGAGTCGCCGCGCCTGCTCCTGCTGAGCGGCCTCGGCGACGCGGCCGAGCTGCGCCGGCACGGCATCAAGGCGGTGGAGGACCTGCCCGGCGTCGGGCGCAACCTGCACGACCACGCGCTCGTCCCGGTGATCGTGGCCGCCCGGCGGCCCGTGCCGCCCGCGATGCCCGGCCTGCAGCCGATGCACAGCCAGCTCTTCTGGCGCAGCCGCCCCGGCCTGCCCGGCCCCGACGTGCAGCCGCTGTTCTTCCACATCCCCCTGTACGACGAGGGCATGACCGGCCCGCCGGACGCCTTCACCCTCATGGCCGGGATCGTCCGGCCGGAGAGCAGGGGCCATCTGGCGCTGACGTCGGCCGACCCCGACGCCCCGCTGCACATCGACCCCGCCTACCTGGAGGCGGCCGCCGACCGCGCGTGCATGCGCGCGGCCGTCGAGCTGTGCCGGGAGCTGGTCCACGCCGCCGCCCTGCGGGAATGGGCGGGCGCGGAGCTCTTTCCCGGTGACCGTGAACTGTCCGAGCACATAGAGAGGACCTTGGTGACCTACCACCATCAGGTCGGGACCTGCGCCATGGGAACCGTCGTGGACCAGCGGCTCAGAGTCCACGGCATCGACGGGCTGCGCGTCGCCGACGCCTCGGTGATGCCCGCCGTCACGTCAGGGAACACGAACGCGCCCGCCATCATGATCGGCGAGCGGTGCGCGGACATGGTGCGAGAGGAGATCGGCTCATGACCGGCCTGTACATCGGCGGCGCCTGGGGCCCGGCCGCGGACGGCGCGACGTTCGCCACGCTGGACCCGGCCGAGGCCACCGTCATCACCGAGTGCGCCGAGGCGGGCCCCGCCGACGTGGACCGCGCGGTGGCGGCGGCCAGGGCCGCGCTGGACGACCCGGCCTGGGCCGAGCTGCCCGCCGCCGCCCGCGCGAGGCTGCTGTGGAAGGTGGCCGACCTGGTGGAGGAGCACGCCGACGAGCTGGCCGAGCTGGAGACGAGGGACAACGGCCAGCCGCTGGCGGTGGCGCGGAACGTGACCGTCCCCGGCACCGCCGAACATTTCCGATATTTCGCAGGATGGTGTACGAAAATCGAGGGCTCGGTGTTGCCCGTCTCGTACCCCGACACCCTGCACTACACCCGGCGCGAGCCGGTCGGCGTGTGCGCGCTCATCACCCCGTGGAACTTCCCGCTGATGATCGCCGCCTGGAAGCTCGCCCCCGCCCTGGCCTGCGGGAACACGGTGATCGTCAAGCCCGCCGAGCAGACCCCGCTGACCACGGTCCGGCTGGTGGAGCTGATGGCGCTGGCCGGCTTCCCGCCCGGCGTGGTGAACCTGCTGACCGGCGGCCCGGAGACCGGCGCGGCCCTGGCCGGGCACGCGGGCGTGGACAAGATCTCCTTCACCGGCTCGACGTCGGTCGGCCGCTCGCTCGTGCACGCCGGCGCGGACAACCTCAAGCGCCTGACGCTGGAGCTCGGCGGCAAGACCCCGAGCATCATCGCGGCCGACGCCGACATCGACGCCGCGGTGGCGGGCAACGTCCAGGGCGCGCTGTTCAACAGCGGCCAGGTCTGCGCCGCGTACTCGCGCTTCTACGTCGACCGCAAGCGCGTCGACGAGTTCACCTCGAAGATGGCCGCCGCGGCCGACGCGCTCAAGGTCGGGCCCGGCCTCGACCCGGCCACCGACCTCGGCCCGCTGATCAGCGAGGACCACCTGATGGCCGTGGACGCCCACGTCCGCAGCGCGCTGTACGATGGCGCGCAACTCGTCACCGGCGGCAGGCGCGCCGAGGGCCCCGGCTTCTTCTACCGCCCGACCGTGTTCGCCGAGGTGACCGACGCCATGGCCGTGGCCCGCGAGGAGGTGTTCGGGCCCGTCATCCCGGTGCTGGCCTACGACGACCCCGACGAGATCGCCGGCCGCGCCAACGGACTGGAGTACGGCCTGGCCGCCTCCATCTGGACCAACGACCTGTCGACCGCCCACCGCCTGGCCGCCCGGATCCGGGCGGGAGCCGTGTTCATCAACATGATCCATGTGCCCGACGCCGCCACCACGTGGGGGGGCTACAAGGCCAGCGGGTGGGGGAGGGAGATGGGCCCGTACGCCATCGACGCCTACACCGAGGTCAAGGGCGTCTGGACGCACCTGGGGAGGGTGTGATGGGAGAGCTCGTCCTGGCAGCCAAGATCACGCATGTGCCGTCGATCTGGCTGTCGATCCAGCCGGGCAGGCACTTCGGCATCCGCCGGCCCGCCGAGCTGGCTCTCACCGAGGTCGGCAGGCGGGCGCGGGAGCTGGGGGTGGACACGTACCTGATCGCCGACACCCACTGGATGAACAGCATCGGCTTCCACCTCAACGGCAAGGAGCGCCACCGCGACTCCTACGCCAGCCACGAGCTGCCGCACTTCATCCACGACCTGGACTACGACTACCCGGGCGACCCCGAGCTGGCCGAGCTGATCCGCGCCGAGATCGCCGCCGGCGGGCAGAAGGCGCTCGTGCACACCTACCGCGACCTGGGCCTGGAGTACGCGACGCTGGTCCCGATGCACTTCATGAACGAGGACTCCGCCGTGCGGGTGTTGCCGATCGGCTGCAACGTCTACTCCTCGATCGACGAGAACCGGCGCATCGGCGAGGCGCTGCTGCGCGGCATCCAGCAGAGCGACCGCCGGGTCGCCTTCCTGGCCAGCGGCTCGCTCTCGCACGCCTTCCCCTCCAACGAGACCGCCGAGTCGCTGCTCAACGAGGTCAGCAGCCCGCTCAACCGGAAGATCGACATGGCCGTGCTGGACATGTGGGCCGAAGGGCGCATCGGCGAGTTCCTGGACATGTTGCCCGACTACAACGTGCGCTGCGCGGGGGAGGGCGCGATGGCCGACACGGCGATGTTGTTCGGGCTGCTGGGGTGGCGGTCGTACAAGGGGCGGGGGGAGCAGTTGTGCCCGTACTTCGGCTCGACCGGAACCGGGCAGGTGGTCGTGGACTTCCCCGTGCCCGCGTACGATAAGATCTGAAATCATATGTGAAATAGGACAGACGGAGGTTCTGGATGGCGGGGCTGATCTCCCGGTGGCCCGACTCCCGCTCCTTCGGCGCCCCGTGCGGACGGGCCGTCCGCGCGGGGGACCGGGCGCCGCGCGTGCTCGTGGTCGGGCAAGATGAGGGGATGACAGCGGGCGTCCAGCGTATCGTCGAGGTGACTCCGGGGGCGGAGCCGGTGAGGGCTCCGGGCGGTCGCGTCGAAGCGCCGGCGGGCGCGGGCTTCCGCGACGCCATCATGAAGGTCCTGCAGAGGTGATGGTGAGCAGCACGAGAAAACCGGCCCAGGCCAAGCGGCCCAAGGGCTCCAAGGCCGAGATCAGCTACGACCTGCTGCGGGCCCGCATCCTCGACGGCACGTACGGCCCCGGCTACCGGCTGGTCATGGACCAGCTCGCCCGGGAGACCGGCGTCAGCACGATCCCGCTGCGCGAGGCCGTGCGCAGGCTGCAGTCCGACGGGCTGGTCGAGGTCGTCCGCAACATCGGCGCCCGGGTCGCGGTCTTCGACTCGGTGCAGGTCGAGCACACCCTCAACGTGCTGGCCCGGCTGGAGGGCTACGCCACGGCCATCTGCGCGCCGCACATGGACGCGGCCAAGATCCAGGAGTCGCGGGAGATCAACGAGCGGATGAAGGAGGCGTTGGAGGAGTTCGACCCCACCTCCTTCACCGCGCTCAACCGCGAGTTCCACTTCTCGCTCTACCGCCACTGCCCCGACGAGCACCTCAACGCCCTGCTGGAGTCGGAGTGGGCGCGGCTCGACCACATGCGCCGCTCCAGCTTCACGTACGTGCCGGGGCGGGCGCGCAGGTCGGTGGAGGAGCACGACCACCTGCTGAGCCTGATCGAGGGCGCCGCCGAGGCCGAGGTGATCGAGCAGGCGGCCCGCAACCACAAGATCGCCACCGCCGACGCCCTGCACACCGCCCAGGTCTCCCGGCAACACTGACCCCCCGGCAACACTGACCCCCGTCCGGGCTGCAGAGCGGGTCGGGGGTTCAGGGGGTTTCGGGTCAGGGTTGCAGGGTGAAGAGGGTCCATTCCTCGCCCTGGGCCAGGCCCGCCAGCTCGCGGCCGCACTCCCGCAGCGCCTGCGGGCCCGAGGTGATGTGCTGGGCGCCGGCGTGCGCGTCCCGGAACAGGCGCTGGAGCAGGCCGTCGCGCAGCGCCGTCGTGCCGCCCGAGGCGTAGGCGAACCCGGCCGCCCCGGTGAGCGTCGAGGTGGCGTGGTTGAGCGCGAGCCGCACCATCGTCTCCTGGCGGGTGGACAGCGTGCTGCCCGCGTCCAGGGTGCGTTCGGCGTCCTCCCACGTCTCGCGGACCAGGGCGCGCGCCGCCCGCAGGGCCGCCTCGGCGCGGGCGAAGCCGGTGTGGAAGGCGTCGCTGACGGCGAGCTGACCCGGACGTCCGGCGCGGGCCGCGACGTGCCGGCCCAGCTCGTCCAGCAGGCGGCGGCCCAGGCCGAGCGCCCAGCCGGAGTGGGCGATCAGCGCCTGGTCCAGCAGGCCCAGCCGGTAGATCGCGCCGCCGCGCAGCGGCTCCCGCTGCGCGCCGCGGTGCGTGCGCGACTCCGGGACGAGGACGGCGTCGATGGCGTAGTGGGG
>NZ_JBSFGJ010000472.1:0-6907 GCF_053596515.1 Nonomuraea sp. NPDC001684 | reverse complement strand
GACGTCATGGGCCTGAAGGCCACCGACAGCCTGACGCCGGGCCGTCCCGGGCACACGACGGCGATCGGGCTGCGCATCCTGCACTCGTTCGTGGTGCTCGACGGCGCCCCCGACGACGAGCGCTTCCTGTCCTGGGCCGACTTCCTCGACCTGGGCCGCGCCCGCCTGGCCGAGGACGAGGCCGCCGTCGAGGCCCGCGCCCGCGAGGTGGCCGCCGGCGACGTCGTCACCGTGCTCTACACCTCGGGCACCACCGGCATGCCCAAGGGCGTGCCGCTCACCCACACCAACGTCTTCTACGAGGCCGCCGCCACCGACCGCATCACCTCGCTGCCGACGCACGGCACCCAGATCTCCTACCTCACCTACGCCCACATCGCCGAGCGCATCCTCAGCCTCTACCTCCCGCTGGTCAAGATGTCGCACGTGCACTTCTGCACCGACCTGGCCAACCTCGGGGCCACGCTCGGCCAGGTCAGGCCGATGATGTTCTTCGGCGTGCCGCGCGTGTGGGAGAAGATGATGGCCCGGCTGCTGGCCGTGCTCGCCACGCAGCCGCCCGAGCAGCAGGCCGCCGTACGCGAGGCCATGGCGGCCGGCGCCGCCTACGTCGAGGCCGGCCAGTACGGCGGCACGATCACCCCCGAGATCCAGGCCGCCTACGACAAGGCCGACGCGGCCCTGCTGTCGGTCGTCCGCGGCATGATCGGCTTCGACCGCGCCGAGTGGACCGCGACCGGCGCCGCCCCTCTGCCCGCCGAGGTCCAGCACTTCTACGCCGGTCTCGGACTCAAGGTCATCGACGTCTACGGCATGACCGAGACCACCGGCGCCTTCACCGGCAACAGCCCCTCCTGCTACCGCCTGGGCACCGTCGGCAGGGCCGAGCCCGGCGTCGAGGTCCGCATCGCCGAGGACGGCGAGATCCTCACCCGCAGCCCGCTCAACACCGGCGGCTACCTCAACCGCCCCGAGGCCACCGCCGAGCTGCTCGACGCCGACGGCTGGCTGCACACCGGCGACATCGGCACGGTCGACGACGACGGCTTCTACCGCGTCGTCGACCGCAAGAAGGAGCTCATCATCACCGCCGGCGGCGAGAACGTCTCGCCCGCCGAGATCGAGAACCACCTAGGGGGAGACAGATGACCTGGCCGGACGGCCTGCCCATCGGAGACGGATGGACCGCCACCGAGGACACCACCGAGGTGATCTTCCCCTACGACGGCTCGGTGGTCGCCCGTGCCCCGCTGGGCACCCCCGACCACGCCGTCCGCGCCCTGGAGGCGGCGCTGGCCGTCGCGCCCGCCATGGCCGCGCTGCCCTCGCACGCCCGCCGCGCCGCGCTCATGGCCGCGCACGACGCGCTCGCCGCCCGCCGCGAGGAGTTCGAGCGGCTGCTGGTCCTGGAGACCGGCAAGCCGCTGGTCGACTGCCGGGTCGAGGTGGCCAGGACGCTGCTCACCCTCGCCACGGCCGCCGAGGAGGTCGCCCGGCTGCACGGCGAGACCGTCCCGCTGGACCTGCTGCCGTCGGGGGAGGGGCTGATCGGGTTCTGGACGCGGCGGCCGATCGGCGTCGTCGTCGGGATCACTGGCTACAACTACCCGCTGCTCCTGGCCGCCCACAAGATCGCTCCGGCGGTCGCGGCCGGCTGCCCGGTGATCGTCAAGCCCGCCCCGGCGACGCCCCTGGCCACGCTCCGGCTGGTGCACCTGCTCCGCGAGGGCGGCCTGCCGCCCGCCGCCGTCCAGCTCGTCACCGGGGACGTCGAGGTCGGCCGCACGCTGGTCGAGGACCGGCGGATCGGCGCGGTCTCCTTCACCGGCTCGGCCGCCGCCGGGCACGCCATCGCCCGCGCCGCCGCCCCCACCAAGGTGCTGCTCGAACTCGGCTCCAACGCCGCCCTCGTGGTCGCCGCCGACGCCGACCTGGCGGTCGCCGCCGACGCCGTCGTGCGCGGCGGCTACTACGCCTCCGGGCAGGCGTGCATCGCGGTGCAGCGGGTGCTGGTGGAGGAGCCCGTACGGGAGGAGTTCCTGGCACTGCTGGCCGCCCGCGTCAAGGACGTCGCCGTCGGCGACCCGCGCCTGCCCGGGACCCGCGTGGCCCCGCTGATCGACGCCGCCGCCACCGACCGCGTCCTTGCGTGGATCGGCGACTCGGGCGCCGAGGTGGTCGCCGGCGGGGTCCGCGAGGGCCGGGCGATCGCGCCGACCGTGCTGTCCGGGGTGCCCGACGGCGCCGCCGCGTGGGACGAGGAGATCTTCGGCCCGGTGGTGTGCGTCCGCGGGGTGCCGGACCTCGACGCCGCCTTCGAGGCCGTCAACCGCTCCCGGTACGGCCTGCACGCCTCCGTCTACACCCGCTCGCTGGCCACCGCCTTCACCGCGATCGAACGCATCCAGACCGGCGGCGTGGTGGTGAACGAGGTGCCCGGCTTCCGCGCCGACAACATGCCGTACGGCGGCGTCAAGGACTCGGGCAGCGGCCGCGAGGGCCCGCGCTTCGCCATGGAGGAAATGACGGTGACCAGAATGGCGATCATCCGCCCCTGACGGCCGCTGTAGGGTGGCGCCCAAACGGCGAGGAGGCGCGTGCCTTGGCTATTCGGACGGACGATCCGGTGGTTGTCCCGCGAGCGCGCGCCGGCAGGGCCCTGCCCGTGCTCGCCGCCCTCCTGGCCGTCGCCCTGACCTGCGCCGGCACGGCCTGGTGGCGGGAGCACGGGCAGGCGCGGGACCGGGAGCGCGTCGCGCTGGCCCACGGGCTCGCGCTGCACGCCGCCGAGCTGCGCGGGGACGATCCGGTCAAGGCGCGCGACCTCGGCCTGGCCGCTGTGGGCGTGCACGCCGACGACCAGACCCGCGCCGGGCTGACCGACACCCTCCTGCTGGGGCGCAGGGACGACCTCCAGCCCCGCGACTCCGGCGGCGTCCGGCACGCCGAGCTGAGCGGCGACGGGCGCGTCGGCCTGGTCGCCGGGAACGGCAAGGCCGAGGTCTGGGAGCTCGGCTCCGGGAAATCGGTCACGCTGGACGGGCCCGAGGGCGCGGCGCCGGCGCTCTCCCACGACGGCCGCACCGCTCTGACCGGCGGCGACGACGGCGCCACGACCGTGTGGGACCTCACCGATCCCGCCCACCCGGCCCGGCGGGCGACGTTGCCGGGCGTGGCGGCGAAGGGGTCGCTCGACGAGGTCCAGGCGGTGGCGGTGAGCCGGGACGGCCGGGTCGCCGTGGTCGCCGACTTCGCCGGGAACCTGCTGGTGTGGGACCTGACCGTACGCGACCACCCGGTCCGGCGCTCGGTCACCGCCGTCCACGACTCCGCGACGGACGACCTCGACCTCAGCGGCGACGGCAGGACGGCGGTCACCACGTCCGACGATGGCCCGGTGACGATCTGGAACCTGGCGGATCCGGCGCACCCGGTGAAGGCCGCCGAGCTGACTCCGGCCATCTACACCGGCACGGCCGCCGCCCTGAGCGGCGACGGACGCGTCCTCGTCGTCGCGCGGCGCGACCCGGGGGCCGACCGGCGGAGCCAGGCGGAGGTCTGGACGCTCGGCGACCCGGCCCGTCCGGCCTTGACCGCCGTCATAGGGATGCCTCCGGCGGACATGCTCGACGTGGCCCTCACGCCGGACGGCGGGACCGCCCTCCTGGCGGGCTCCAACGGCAACGGATCGCTCTGGGACCTGTCCGTGCCTTCCCGGCCCGTCCGGCTGGGCGGGCTGCGCGGGTACCCGTCGGAGGTGCGGGGGGTGGCGTTGAGCGACGGCGCCCGAAGCGCCCTGCTGGCTGCCCCCGAGAGCACCACCTTCTCCCTCTGGGACCTGCACGACCTGCGGCAGGTGGTCACCGACCCTGAGCAGGACCTGTGCGACCACGGCCCGCAGATCTTGAGCAGGGCGGACTGGGACCGCTACACCGGCGGCGCGGACCCTTCGGACTACGGCGGCGGCGACGGCGACGTGAGCCTCTGCTCCCTCCGATGAGGGTAACGGTTTGACCAGATGTCTTTACCTTGCCGCAGCGCTCGCGTTGGATGGCGCGCATGGTGGAGATCACGCGCAGAACGGTGTTCAAGGCAGGTGCGGCAAGCGCTTTCCTCGCGGGCGGCGGCCCGGGGACGGCGGCACTGGCGGCGTCCGGCCTGGTGGGAGGACCGGCCGCCGGGGGAGTGGCCGCCGAAGGGCTGGAGCAGCGGGCCATGGCGATGGACCCGCCGGTGTTCCTGCTGGAGAGCGCCGTCCCTCCGCACTTCGCCGCCGGGCACGGCTCCACGTTGTCGATCAGCGACCGGGTCGCCGTGTGCGGCACGAGGTCGCTGCGCTGGGAGCACGCGAGCCGTGACGTGATCACCGTGCGGGCGCCGCTGCGGTGGGCGCCCGCCCCCTACCGGCTCGGCGACGACCAGGCGTGGCAGGGGCTGGTGGACGCGTTCTGCGTGTGGGTGCACAACGCCGAGCCGGTGGACGACGTGCTGCGGTTCGAGTTCGGGCGGGGTGAGCGCACCGACCTGTGGTTCGAGTTCCGGCTCGGGTTCAGCGGATGGCGTACCGCCTGGGTGCGGTACGCCTACGACATGCACGGCCGGCCCCACCCCGACATGGACACCCTGCGGATCGTCGCCCCGAGCAGGGCCGGTACCCTGCACCTCGACCAGCTCATGCTCAACGTGCCGCTGCGTCCCGACGCCCCCTGCCGCGACCACCAGCTCCCCGACATCGCCCCCGAGGGCGACGAGTACGACAACCAGCACTGGCAGGCCCTCCACCGCTTCGACCGGCTGCTGGCCACCGTCGAGCCCGACCTGTCGCCGCCGTCCGCCGCCGAGCTGGCCTCGCTGCGCGCCCTGCACGCCCGCTACCACGACGAGTACCTGACCGCCCCGGTCAAGCCGGACGTGCCGGGGCTGACCGCGCAGGTCGCCGCCCTGGAGGGCCGTCCCACGCACGCCTACCAGGCGCAGATCTACCCGGCCGAGATCGCCGCCGAGCTCAAGGCGTTCGTGAACCCGGTCACGCTGCGCGCCTGCACCGACCTGATGAAGACGATCGCCCAGGCCCACCAGGCCGCCCCCGCCGAACGTCCCGCGCTGGCCGCCCTCTACCTGCGCATGGTCGCCCACCTGCGGGAACAGGGCTGGACGAAGGGCAGCTGCCAGGGCACGATCCACCACCTCGGCTACGACGTCCGCGGCCTGTACGACTCCGTCTACCTCATGCGGGACGCCCTGCGCGAGGCGGGGGAGTTGCAGCGGGTACGAGCGGACCTGGAATGGCTGAGCGGACTCGGCCGGATCTTCCGCGGTTTCGGCTTCCGGATGGCCCGGGGCAGCATGATGGACCTCTACAACACCACGGTCCGCGGCATGCTGGCGGCCGTGCTGCTGCGCGACGGCGAGGCGCAGCAGGTGGCGTACCTGCGGGCACTGCGCGACTGGCTGAACGCCACCCTCCTGCCCACCGACGGCATCCAGGACGGCATCAAGGTGGACGGCACCGCCTTCCACCACGTCGGCTTCTTCCCCGACTACGTCCGCGACGGCTTCGCCGGGCTCGCGCCGCTGGTCTACGTCCTGCACGGCGGCTCGTTCGCGATCTCGTCCGAGGCGTCCGGCTGGCTGCGCAAGGCGCTGCTCACGCAGCGGGTCTACGCCAACAAGAACCACTGGCCGATCTCGATCAGCGGCCGCAATCCCAGCGGCGCCACCGCGCTGTCGATCGTGCCGTTCGAGTGGCTTGCCCCGATCGACGATGAGATCGCCGCAGCCTTCCTGCGCCTGCTGCCCGGCAACCCGACGCCGCGGCAGAAGGAGCTCGCGGCCCGGCTCGCCGCGCGCGGCATCGCCCCGGAACCGGCTCCGACCGGCGCCTGGGCGCTCAACTACGCGGCGCTGGCCGTGCACCGCCGCGACGAATGGCAGATCACCGTACGCGGGCACAACCGGTACCTGTGGAGCACCGAGATCTACGTCGGCGCCAACTGGTACGGCCGCTACAACACCTACGGCCAGATCCAGGTCCTGCACCGCGGCGACCCCGTCACCAACCAGGACAGCGGCTACGCCCAGCCCGGCTGGGACTGGAACCGCCGCCCCGGCACCACGGTCATCCACAAACCGCTCGACCAGCTCAAGGGCGACCTGACCGGGGCCATCGAGGAGATGCTCCTCACCGACTCCCGTTTCGCCGGAGCCTGCACCATCGACGGACGCAACGCCCTGTTCGCCATGGACCTGCACGGACACCCCAAGTACGACGGCACGCACCGGGCCCGCAAGTCGGTGTTCCTGTTCGACGACCGCGTCGTGGCCCTGGGCACCGGCATCACCAACGACGACATCGCGGACGAGACGGAGACCACCCTCTTCCAGACCCGGCTACCGGCCAGGAACGCGCCCACCGTGGTGGACGGCGCGGCGGTCACGGCCTTCCCCCACCAGGCGCTCGACGGCGGCCCGCGCTGGCTGCTCGACGACAAGGGCGTCGGCTACTACCTGGCGCCCGGGCAGAAAGTGGCCCTGACCCGCTCGGCCCAGACCTCCCGCAACAACGCCACGGAAGAGCCCACCAGCGGAGACTTCGCCACAGCCTGGATCAGGCACGGCACCGCCCCTCGGAACGGGACGTACGAGTACGCGATGGTGGTGAACGCCACGGCCGAGCGCATGGCCGGCTTCGCCGCCGCGATGGGGGACGCCGCGAGCGCCCCTTACCGGGTGCTGCACGCCGACACGGCGGCCCACGTCGTACGGGATCGGGACACCGGCATCACCGGGTACGCGGTGTTCGAGCGCACCCGTCTGGAAGGTCTGGTACGCGAGGTGGACACGCCTTCGATGCTGCTCGTCCGTACGGAGGGGGAGACGCTGGTGATCGCGGTATGCGATCCGGACC
>NZ_JBSFGJ010000471.1:0-6908 GCF_053596515.1 Nonomuraea sp. NPDC001684 | reverse complement strand
GTTCGGCGAGCCCGGTGAGGCCACCGCCGGGCACGCCGGGCTCAGCGCCGGGCTCGCCGCCGGCCGCGCCGTCGTTGGCGACCTCCAGGCGGACCCGGCCGTCCCGCAGCGACGTGGTGATCGTGCAGGTGGTGGCCCTGCTGTGACGCAGGACGTTGGTGACCGCCTCGCGCACCCCCCACGCCAGCGCCTCCTCGGCCCGCCGCGGCAGCGCCACGTCGGCCAGGTGCGCCTGGCAGCTCACCCCCGACGACTCCAGCAGCGCCGCCGCGCGGTCGGTCTCGCCGCTCAGCGACATCGCGCGGTAGCCGCGGGCCACGTGGCGGACGTCCTGGGCGGCCTCGCGGGCGACGCGTACCAGCTCGCCCACCTCGCCGCGGGCGGAGGCGGGGTCGCGGTCCATCAGGCGGGCGGCCAGGTCGCCCTTGAGCGCGATGGCGGTGAGGCTGCGGCCCAGGCCGTCGTGCAGGTCGCGGGAGATGCGCAGGCGTTCCTTGAGCACGGCGGCGTCGGCCAGCTCGGCCCTGGCCTCCTCCAGCTCGGCGGCGACGCGGACGAGCCGGACCAGGACGTAGATCATCGAGCCGGTGATGGGGATGGCGATCACGTAGAACAGGGTGACCACGGCGTAGTGGGGGCCGATCCACATGGTGGCGCCCTCGTACAGCATCATGAGGACGACCAGCGGCACGGCCCAGCGCAGCCCCAGGAACACCAGCAGGGTCCCGGCCAGCAGCGGGGCGGCGATCGACGACCAGCCGCTCGGCAGCAGGTAGTCGCCCGCGTAGGTGACGACGGCCTGGAGCACCAGCGTGGCCGGGAACAGCGGCGGGCGCCCGCCGCGCAGGGCGGCCCGCATGTTGACGTAGTGGGTGGAGACGACGGCGACCGTCACGGCCGCCGCGAGCAGCCCGATCGCCGGGCCGCCCATGAAGTAGAGCAGCCCGATGAGCGAATAGACGACCGAGACGCCCGTGATGAGCACGCGCGCGAGCCTCTGCGCCGAGGACGAGACCACCACAGCAGCGATTATGTCCGACTCAGGACCGGCGCGGTTCCCAGCGGAACCACGACCGGATCGCCACCACGCCCACCACCGCCCACCCGGCCAGGACGAGCGCCGGCACGAGCGCCTCCCCGGTCTTCGCCGCGTGCACCACGGCCGAGGTGGGCAGCAGGTCCAGCACCGGGCTCAGCCAGGAGGGCAGCGGGATCGGCCCCATCGCGCCCGCCGACACCGCGGCGACCAGGAACACCGGCATGGTGAACGCCCCGGCCAGCTCACTCCGCGGGATCGCCGCCGTGTACGCCGCCCCCAGCAGCGCCATGACGGCCGAGCCCGCGGCGGTCACGGCGGCGAACAGCAGCGGGTCGTCCGGCAGCGGCACCCCGGCGGCGAACCGCACGGCCACCGCGCACAGCACGATCACCAGGAAGGTCTGCGTGGCCGTGCCGGCGACCTGGCCGGCCAGGATCTGCGCGTCGGTCAGCAGCCCGGCGCGCAGCCGCTTGAGCACGAGCTGGTCGCGGCGGTTGGTCAGGGCGACCGCGATGTTCATGAACGCGGTGAGCGCCAGCACGATCGCCAGCGAGCTGTGGAACACCGCCGTCGCGAACGGCACGCCGCCCCCGGTGACGTGCCGCATCAGCGCCGGCATGCCCACGGTCAGCCCGACGGGGGTGATCACCGAGGCGGCCAGCATGGCGCGGTCGCGCCAGAACAGGCGGGTGCCGAGACGGTAGGTGGCGGTCAGGCTCATCGGGCGCTCCTGGGCAGGTCGAGGAAGAGGTCTTCGAGGGTGGCCGCGCGGACCTCCAGGCCGGTCAGCCGCAGCCCGCGGCCGGCCGCCCAGGTCAGCAGCGTCTGCGCGGCCAGGTCGGGGTCCTCGGCCCGGCAGACGGCGGCGCCGCCGTCCACGGTGACCGGCAGCGGCAGGTCGTCCGCGGAGATCCCGGCGGGCAGCCGGAACGTCACCCGTCCGCCCCGCGCGGCCAGCGTCTCGGCCATCCCGCCGGCCGCGACGATCTCGCCCCTGTCCATGATCGCCATGGACGAGGCCAGGCGCTGGGCCTCCTCCAGGTAGTGGGTGGTGAGCAGGATCGTGGTGCCGCGCGCGGCCAGGCCGGAGACGACCTCCCACGTGTTCGCGCGGGCCTCGGGGTCCATGCCGGTCGTGGGCTCGTCGAGGAACAGCACGTCGGGGCGGCCGAGCAGGGCGAGCGCCAGGTCGAGCCGGCGCTTCTCGCCGCCGGAGAGCTGGCGCACCCTGGTCCCGGCCCTGTCCGTCAGGCCGGCCAGGTCGAGCGCCTCCCCGGCCGGGCGCGGCGCGGGGGTGAAGTCGCGCCAGACCGCGACCGTCTGGGCGACCGTCAGGTCGGGGAAGAACCCGGCCTCCTGGAGCATGATGCCGACGCGCTGCCGGACGGCCGCGCGGTCGGACCAGGGGTCGAGGCCGGCGACCCGGACGGCGCCGCCGTCCGGCCGCTGGAAGCCGGCCAGCACCTCGACCGTGGTGGTCTTGCCGGCGCCGTTCCGGCCGAGCAGGGCGAAGATCTCGCCCTCGCCCACCCGGAACGACACTCCCCTGACCGCCGCGAATGTCCCGTGGTTCTTCCTGAGCTCGGTCACCTCGATCATGTGTCCGACTATGGCCGGACGGGTCAGGGGGCCGACAGTGAAGAATTCACGACTTCCTGGACAGCTTCAGCAGCGCGTCCGTGACCCCCTCGGGGTCGATCACCTGGTGCAGGTGGAGGCCGGGCAGCCGGGTCACCGGCCAGCCGCGCCCGGCCGCGTCGCGGGCCACCTCCTCGTACGGCGGCCCGAACCACAGGCACGAGCACCTGACCGCGTCCCAGCCCGCGGGCACGGGGACGGGCTGCGTGTAGTAGTCGAGGGGCAGTCGCGGCTGCTCGCCCGTGACCAGCAGCCGCTGGGCGGGGTCGGGGAGCATGGCCACGATGTCCTCCTCGTCCCACCAGTCGGTCCAGCGCGGCAGCACGCCGTCGGGGCCCGCCAGGCCGCGCAGGAACGGCAGGAAGCCCTCCTCGGCCGTCCTGACCAGCCCCTGGGACGGCGGCACGTGCGCGTCGGCGAACACGCAGGCCACCACCCGGTCGCCCAGCCCCTCCTTGATCACCGGCACGAAGAACCCGGCGTTGCTGTGCGCCACCAGCACGAGCGGCCCGTCGGAGGGCACGGCCGCGCGCACCGCCGCGGCCACGCGCGGCCAGTACGGCGCCCCGCCGGCGGACACGCCGGTCAGGTCGGGGACGACGGCCGCCCGGCCGCGCCGCCCCAGCGACTCGGCCACCGGAGCCCACGTCGAGGGCCCGACGGAAGGGCTGTGCACCAGCACGAAGGTCGTTTCCATGGCCCCCACCCTGTCAGACGACGAGGGCGTGCCGGGAGACGGGTTTCCCGGCGCCGTCGTAGGCCGCCCAGGCCGCCGCGAGGTCGCACACCGCCCGCGACAGCTCCTCCTCGGGGAACAGGAAGTGCAGGCGCAGGTGGGCGGCGTGGCCGCCCAGCGGGTCGAAGGAGCCGCCCGGCGGCACCGCGACGCCGTGCCGGAGCGCCACCTGGGCGAAGGAGCCGGCGTCGCCGCGCGGCAGGCGCACCCAGACGGTCTGGCCGCCCTGGGCCGGCTCGAACGTCCAGGACGGCAGGCGCGCCCGCAGCTCGGCGCACAGGTGGTCGTGCCGCCGGCGCAGGGCGCGTACGCGGGTCTCGCGCACCTCGTCGAGGCGGCGCAGCAGCGCGACGGCGGCGAGCTGGCTGAAGACCTCGCCGCCGAGATCGTGCACGGCCCGCAGCCGGGACAGCCGCGAGACCACCGGCGCCGCCGCGCGGATCCAGCCCACCCGCAGCCCGCCCCACACCAGCTTGCTCAGCGAGCCGACGGTGACGACCCGCTCGCCCCCGCCGAAGGCGGCCACCGGCGCCGGCGTCCCGCCCGAGAAGCACAGCTCGGCGCAGACCTCGTCGTCGATCAGCGGCACGTCGTGCGCGGCGGCCAGGGCGGCCAGCCGCCTGCGGCCCGGGTCGTCCATGACCGCGCCGTCGGGGTTGCGCGCGGTGGGCACGCCGTAGACCAGCGCCGGCCGCTCGCGCACGGCCCGCCGTGCCTGGTCCTCACCCAGGTCGACGGGCTTGACGACGGCCGCCGCGTGCCGGAACACCTCCAGCGCGCCCGGGTACGTCGGCGACTCGGTCAGCACGGTGTCGCCCGGCGCCACCAGCAGCCCGGCCAGCAGCGTGAGCGCCTGCTGCGCGCCCGTCGTCACCATGATCTGGTCCGCCGTGGTGGGCAGGCCGCGCGCGGCGTAGTAGCCCGCCAGCGCCTCGCGGAGCGCGGGGTGGCCCGCCGGGTGGTAGCCCAGGTCGCGCAGGCCGGCCACCCGCGCCCCCGCCTCCTGGTACGCCTCGAACAGTGCCGGCGGCGGGTCGTCCGGCGCCGCGCATGTCAGCAGCCGCACGCCGTCGGAGTCGTGCAGGAGGTTCAGCATCAGCGGGTTGGCCGCCACGCCGTCGGCCGTCCTGGTGGCCGGCGGGTCGCCCGGCGCGACGCGGGTGCCGCTGCCCTGGCGGCGCGTCACCCGGCCCTCCTGCTGGAGCAGCTCGTAGGCGGCGACCACCGTGCCGCGGCCGACGGCGAGCCGGTCGGCCAGCACCCGGTCGGGCGGCAGCCGTTCGCCGGGCGGCAGCACGCCGTCGTCGACGAGCGCCCGCAGCCGGGCGGCGAGCAGCAGGTAGAGCGGCCCGCGCCCGGAGGCCCACCGGCCCAGCAGGTGGACGAGGTCATCGGGATTGGCTCTATTCATGGACCAATTCTCCGGTATTGGCTCTGCACCCGCACACCAATCCGGGGGATATTCGATGACATGAGTGATTTTCGCCCTGAGACGCGTGCCGTCCACCTGCCGCAGCCCCCGGTCGAGGGCAGCCGGCCGATCGGCATGCCCATCTACCAGAGCGCCGGGTTCGCCTTCGACGACCCCGAGCTGATGGGCGTGGCGATGACCCGTCCCGACGACGCCTTCGTCTACGGCCGCGACACCAACCCCACCGTGCGCGCCCTGGAGCTGGCGGTGTCCGGCCTGGAGGGCGGCGCCGCCGCGCTGGCCGCCGCCTCCGGCATGGGCGCGATCAACACCGTGCTGCTCGCCCTGCTCAAGCCCGGCGACCACCTCATCGCCCAGCGCTCCCTGTACGGCGGCACCGCCACGATGCTCAACGACCTGGCCGGCAGGTTCGGCATCGCCGTCACCCACGTCCCCGAGAACGACCCCGCCGCGTTGCGCGCCGCCGTCCGGCCCGAGACGCGGCTGGTCTACCTGGAGACCATCAGCAACCCGCTGGGGCTGGTCGCCGACCTGCCCGCGATGTGCGCCACGGCCCGCGAGCTGGGCGTCCTGTCGGTGGTGGACAACACCTTCGCCACGCCCGTGCTCTGCCGCCCCCTTGAGCACGGCGCCGACGTCGTCGTGCACTCCGCCACCAAGTACCTGTCCGGCCACGGCGACGTGATCGGCGGCATCGCCGTCTTCGCCGACCCCGACCTGTACGGCAGGGTCTGGCACTTCGCCACCGAACTGGGCGCCGCGGCCGCGCCCTTCACGGCCTGGCTGACGCTGCGCGGGATCCAGACGCTGCCGCTGCGCATGGAGCGCCACTACGCCAACGCCGACCTCCTGGCCCGCCGGATCGCCGAGCACCCCGCCGTGTCGGCCGTCCACTGGCCGGGGCTGCCCGCGCACCCGTCGTACGAGCTGGCCGCCAAGCTGCTGCCCGCCTTCGGCGGCGTGTTCTCCTTCGAGCTGGCCGGCGGGCGGGCGGCGGGGGAGGCGTTCATGCGGTCCGTACGGCTGGCGCGCATCGCCCCCTCGCTCGGCGGCGTCGAGACCCGCGTCATGCAGCCCGCCACCACCTCCCACCGCTTCCTCGGCCCCGAGGACCTGGCCAGGCACGGCGTGAGCGAGGGCATGGTGCGCGTGGCCGTGGGCATCGAGCATCCCGAGGACCTGTGGGCAGACGTGGCCCAGGCGCTCGGATAGCGTCGGCTCATGCCCGCCGATCGCGGGCGCACGACCGAAGGAGAGCCGTGACCACCGTCACTTACCAGGACGTCCTCGACGCGGCCGGCCGGATCGAAGGGCACGTGCTGCGCACGCCCGTCCTGGAGATCTCGCCGGGCCTGTTAATGAAACTGGAGTTGCTGCAGCACTCGGGCTCCTTCAAGGTGCGGGGGGCCTTCAACCGCATCCTGTCGGCCGGCCCGTTGCCCGCCGCCGGGGTCATCGCGGCCAGCGGCGGCAACCACGGATTGGCCGTCGCCCACGCCGCCAGGGCGCTCGGCGTGCGGGCCGAGATCTTCGTGCCGGAGGTGACGAGCCCGGTGAAGGTGGCCGGGCTCAAGGCGCTCGGCGCGCACACCACCCAGACCGGGGCGATCTACTCCGAGGCCGCGGAGGCCGCCGCCAAGCGCGCCGCCGAGACGGGGGCGCTGGCCGTGCACGCCTACGACCAGGTCGAGGTGCTGGCCGGGCAGGGCACGACCGGGCTGGAGATCATGGAGCAGACCGGGGGCGTGGACACGGTGGTGGTGGCCGTGGGCGGCGGCGGGCTCGCCGGCGGGATCACCCTGGGGGCCCGTGCCGGGGGAGACGCGCCGCGGATCGTGGCGGTGGAGCCGTACGCCATCCCCACGCTGCACGAGGCGCTGCGCGCCGGGCGTCCGGTGCCGGTGCAGGTGGGCGGGGTGGCGGCCGACGCGCTCGGCGCCACGCAGCTCGGCGGGCTGGCGTTCGAGGTGTTGTCGGGGGCCGGGCTTCAGGAGCCGGTTTCCAGCTGCCCGGGGTGTGCGCTGCCTCTGCAGGGCCTCGTCGCGCATGAGCTCTGGCAGGTG
>NZ_JBSFGJ010000470.1:0-6950 GCF_053596515.1 Nonomuraea sp. NPDC001684 | reverse complement strand
ACCCGCCGCGCCGGCTCCCGGCTCAGGCGGGCCCCGGCCTCGGGCGCCCGCCTCCGACCCCCGGCGGCGGCTCCCGGCTCGGGTGTGGCCTCGCGAGGGCAGGGCAGGGCTCTTTGCGGCGCGCGGAGGCGCGCTTCTGGCGTGCCGCGAGGTGTGCTTGTCCGCGGGAGGCGGGGGCACGATCGTCGCGTGCGCGGAGGGGGTGTTCTCCGTGCGGGCGCGGGGCATGGCGGCAGGTGTCGCCGGACCGTTCGCGCAGCCCTCGCTTCACAAGATCGTAATGCATCCGCAGGGCGTTCGCGCACCCTTCCCGATTCTGGTTTCGGTCCAGGTCCGGCCCTGGTTTCGGACATCGTCCGGTGCCGGGCGGGCGATCTTCGCCCTGTTCCGGGACGCCGTCCGGAGCGGACGCGCGAAGCGGGAAGTGAGGGCGATTTGATCAGCAGTGTGTAATTTTACGCTCACGGACAGTGATGAAGTGGATTTTGTGAGGAGAGAAACCGCTCTTGACGTTGCTTAGGGGGCGATGACCAGCTAGTTTCCCTTCCCGTCCGAGTACATCGACAGAAATTCGAGGTGACCCGGCGTGGCTCTTCCTCCCCTGACCCCTGAGCAGCGCGCCGCAGCCCTTGAGAAGGCTGCCAAGGCCCGTAAAGAGCGTGCCGAGGTCAAGAACCGGCTCAAGCATGGCGCGGTTTCTCTGGCTGAGGTGCTCAAGGATGGGCAGACCGACGACGTCATCGGCAAGATGAAGGTGTCGGCCCTGTTGGAATCGCTCCCCGGCGTGGGCAAGGTCCGCGCCAAGCAGCTCATGGAGCGGCTTGCCATCGCCGAGTCCCGCCGCGTGCGGGGTCTCGGCGCGAACCAGAGGGCTTCCCTCGAGCGCGAGTTCGGTGGCAACGAGAGCTAATCTCTGTTCCACAAGAAAGCGCAGGTTCAACGGGGGGTAGGAAGTGACCGACAGGTCCTGGTCCGGCGAAGCAAGGGCCCACGAGGCAGTCGGATCGGGAGCGAAGGTCGGCTTCCTCCCCCTGAGCAGGAGGCGTCTGACGGTCCTGTCAGGGCCGTCGGGCGTCGGCAAGTCCACGGTCGTCGCCGAGCTCCGGCGGGCACACCCCGAGGTGTGGCTGTCGGTCTCGGTGACCACCAGGAGGCCCCGTCCCGGCGAGGTCAACGGGGTCCACTACTTCTTCGTCGACGGCGAGGAGTTCGACCGGCTCGTCGAAGCCGGCGAGCTGCTGGAGTGGGCCGAGTTCGCGGGCAACCGCTACGGCACCCCGCGCGAGCCGGTGCTGGACAAGCTCGCCCAGGGCGTGCCGACCGTCCTGGAGATCGACCTGGAAGGCGCCAGGCAGGTGCGCACCACCATGCCCGACGCCCTGCTGGTCTTCCTGGCCCCCCCGACGTGGGAGGAGCTGGAGAAGCGGCTGCGCGGCCGCGGCACCGAGCCGGAGGACGTCATCGAGCGCCGGCTCAAGGCCGGGCGGGTCGAGATGGCGGCCGAATCGGAGTTCGACCTCACGCTGGTGAACACGAGTGTCCAAGAAGTGTGCCACCGGCTGATAGCCTTGATGACTGACCCTCAGGGGGTCACCACCACCATCAACCGAGAGGTCTGACAATCGTGGCAGGCACCACCCCGGCCGCGGAGGGCATCACCAACCCGCCGATCGACGCGCTGCTCGACATCGTCGACAGCAAGTACTCCCTGGTGATCATGGGTGCCAAGCGCGCCCGCCAGATCAACGCCTACTACTCCCAGCTCGGCGAGGGCCTGCTGGAATACGTCGGGCCGCTGGTCGAGACGCATGCTCAGGAGAAGCCGCTGTCCATCGCGCTGCGCGAGGTCTCCGAGGGCCTGCTCAACGCCGAGCCCATCGAAGGCGCGGTCTGACCCCTTCGATGAAGGTCGTCCTCGGCGTCAGCGGCGGCATCGCCGCGTACAAGGCATGTGAGCTGCTGCGGCTGTTCACCGAGTCAGGTCACGAGGTGCGGGTCGTGCCGACCCGCGAGGTCCTGCGTTTCGTGGGCGAGCCCACGTGGGCCGCCCTGTCGGGCAACCCCGTGACCGCCGACGTCTGGGACGACGTTCACGAGGTGCCCCACGTCCGCATCGGCCAGCGCGCCGATCTCGTCGTGGTGGCGCCGGCGACCGCCAACACCCTGGCCAAGGCGGCCCACGGGCTCGCCGACGACCTGCTGACCAACACGCTGCTGACGGCGCGCTGCCCGGTCGTGTTCGCCCCGGCCATGCACACCGAGATGTGGCAACATCCGGCCACCCGCGCCAACGTCGTGACCCTGCGCGAGCGCGGGGCCGTCGTCATCGACCCGGCCGTGGGGCGCCTCACCGGCGCCGACACCGGCCCCGGCCGCCTGCCCGACCCCGCCGAGATCTTCCAGGTCTGCCTGCGCGTGCTGCGCGGCAGGCCGCGCGACCTGGCCGGGCGCAAGGTGGTGATCTCCGCCGGGGGCACCCGCGAGGCGATCGACCCGGTCCGCTACATCGGCAACCGCTCGTCCGGCCTGCAGGGGTACGCCCTGGCCCGCACGGCGGTCGCGCGTGGCGCGGAGGTGACCCTCGTGGCGGCCAACGTCGCCCTCCCCGATCCCGCGGGGGCCGCCGTGGTGCGGGTGGGGTCCACGGCCGAGCTGCGCGAGGCGGTGCTGGCCGCCACCGAGAAGGCCGACGCCGTCGTCATGGCGGCCGCGGTGGCCGACTTCCGCCCGGCGTCCCGGCACGAGACGAAGATCAAGAAGACCGACGGCGAGCCCGATCCCATCCACCTGACGAAGAACCCCGACATCCTGGCCGAGCTGGGCCGGCTGCGGCGCGAGGGCGGCGCAGGTCCACGGGTGATCGTCGGGTTCGCGGCCGAGACCGACGACGTGCTCGCCAACGGGCAGGCCAAGCTGGCCAGGAAGGGCTGCGACCTGCTGGTCGTCAACCAGGTGGGGGAGGGGCTGGCGTTCGGCACGCCCGACAACGCCGCCACCGTCCTCGTCGCCGGCGGCGAGCCGGTCGAGGTGCCGCGCGGCCCCAAGGACGACGTCGCCGACGCCGTCTGGGACCTGGTCGCGCCCCGTCTGTCCTGACGCGCGTTTTTCGCGCAAGAACGATTACCTGATCGCCAGTTGCGGCACCCCGGACGCCTACCGATACTTGGGGGCAAAGGGGGACGGAATGCCGGTGGGTTCCGCTGTCAGGGAACGTTGCAGGAGATTGCTGGAGGACCAGGGAGGGATCCGTTACGTCTTCCCCGCGTTGTCCGTGGGGCCGACGGGAACGGGCCACTTCCTCATCGTCGTCACCGATTCGTCCGTCTCGGTGCTCACCACCAGGACCCTCAGGAGCGACCGGCCGGTCGCGGTGTTCGCCACGTACCCGCGGCACACCAGGCTCGGCCCGATCCTGCCCGGACCGTTCATCGAGCTCGGCACCACCGTGTTCGAGTTCGACGAGGAGTACGCGGCGGTGGTGTCCGCCGCCGACGCCGAGGTCTTCGCGCCGGAGACGCTGCCGCCGGATCCCCTTCCCGACCTGTGACCGGTCACAGGTCCGGACACATGCCGGACATGTGACCGGACACGGACACGGGACGGTTTCGCGACCGGACGCCGGGTGGGGCTAGACTTCGGCGAGGCCCTGGCGTGTTCTTCCGTCCCGGGCCCAACATCCGTCAGCAGCCGCTGCATGAGGAGCCACTGAGTTGTCACGTCGCCTGTTCACCTCCGAGTCGGTCACCGAAGGCCACCCGGACAAGATCGCCGACCAGATCAGTGACGCGATTCTCGACGCCATGCTCAAGGACGACCCCAAGAGCCGGGTCGCCGTCGAGACGCTGATCACTACCGGCCAGGTCCATGTCGCAGGCGAGGTCACGACCGAGACCTACGTCGACATCCCCGGCGTCATCCGGGAGAAGATCCTGGAGATCGGCTACGACGCTTCCCACAAGGGCTTCGACGGCGCCTCCTGCGGCGTGTCGGTGTCCATCGGCGCGCAGTCGCCCGACATCGCCCAGGGTGTCGACGACGCCTACGAGCACCGCGTGGGCGGCGACGCCGACGAGCTCGACCGCCAGGGCGCCGGCGACCAGGGCCTGATGTTCGGCTACGCCTGCCGCGAGACGCCGGAGCTGATGCCGCTGCCGATCACGCTCGCGCACCGGCTCGCCCAGCGCCTGTCCGAGGTCCGCAAGACCGGCAAGGTTCCCTACCTGCGCCCCGACGGCAAGACCCAGGTCACCATCGAGTACGACGGCGACAAGCCCGTCCGCCTCGACACCGTGGTCGTCTCCACCCAGCACGCGGCCGAGATCGACCTCAAGGAGATGCTCGCCCCCGACATCAAGGAGCACGTGGTCGACCCCGTGCTCGACGGTCTGGAGATCGAGACCGAGGGCTACCGGCTGCTGGTCAACCCGACCGGCCGCTTCGAGATCGGCGGCCCGATGGGCGACGCCGGCCTGACCGGCCGCAAGATCATCATCGACACCTACGGCGGCATGGCCCGCCACGGCGGTGGCGCGTTCTCGGGCAAGGACCCGTCCAAGGTCGACCGCTCTGCGGCCTACGCGATGCGCTGGGTGGCCAAGAACGTCGTCGCGGCCGGGCTGGCCGACCGGTGCGAGGTGCAGGTCGCGTACGCGATCGGCAAGGCGCAGCCGGTGGGTCTGTTCGTGGAGTGCTTCGGCACCGAGAAGCTGCCGGTGGAGCAGATCCAGGCGGCCGTGCTGCGCGTCTTCGACCTGCGTCCGGCCGCGATCATCCGTGACCTCGACCTGCTGCGCCCGATCTACTCCGAGACCGCCGCCTACGGGCACTTCGGCCGTGAGGGCTTCTCCTGGGAGTCCACCGATCGCGCCGAGGCCCTTCGGACGGCTGCGGGTCTCTGACCTACTCGGTCTCTGACCTACTCGGTTTCTGGTTTCGTGCAGGTGCCGCATTCGGCCCTTTTGAGGGCTGGGTGCGGCACTTGTCGTCGGCTGGGGTGGTTCGGTGCGGGCGTTCGCCTGGTCTCTTGAGGGCCGCAGCTCGCCGGTGGCTGCTGATCTTTTGAGGGGCGGCGGGCTCGCTGGTGGCTGCTGATCTCTTGGGGCTGCGGGCTCGCGGGTGGCTGCTGGGCTGACGCTCTCTTCTGCCGCGCCTGCGGCCCGGTGACGATCTCGGGCTGGATTCCTGGACGGCGGCTTCGGCGGCGGCGGTCGGTGGGCGTCGGGGGCTCGTCGCCCGTGCTCTGTGGGTGTCGGGGGCTCGTCGGCCGTGTTCGGTGGGCGACGGCTGTGCTCGGTGTGAGGCGCGGGTGAGGCGGCTTCTGGTGGGGGCTGCGTTTCTTCGGTGCGGGCGGGTTCGTCCGTCTTCGCGGGGGCGTTCCTGATCGGGTCCGGCGGTGGGCGCGGGTCTGCGTGCTTGTCGCGTCGTGTGTGCTCTCCTGCGCTGTTCGGGCTGGTGGGGGAGTGGGTGGCCGGCGGGGGCGGTGCGGGGGTGTGCGCCGGTGGTGTGGGGATGGCGGGGCGCGGGGTCTGGTAGACGTTAGTGCGTGACCCACTCCGACGACGCCCTCCTGCCGCTCGACGCCGTGCGGCCTCCTGCGTCGTCCAAGGACACCAAGGGGGCGGTGGTCGCGGCGCCCGAGCGGCCCGTCGCGCGGGTGGTCGTGGACAGCCCGCTGCCGCACCTCGACCGGCCCTTCGACTACCTGGTGCCCGCCGCCATGCACGAGGCGGCCCGGCCGGGGGTGCGGGTGCGGGTGCGGTTCGCGGGCAAGCTGATCGACGCGTTCGTGATGGAGCGGGTGGACGAGAGCGACCATGAGGGCAAGCTGACCCCGCTCGAACGGGTGGTCTCGCCCGAGCAGGTGCTCACGCCGGAGATCGCCGGTCTGGCCCGCGCGGTGGCCGACCGTTACGCGGGCACCCTCACCGACGTCCTGCGCCTGGCCATCCCACCGCGCCACGCCAAGGCCGAGGCGGAGGTCCCGCCTCCAGCAGACCCGCCCCCCGCCGATCTGGTCCCGGCGGCCGTCCCCTCCGGGGAGGCGGCGCAGTGCGCTTCCCCGGCCGTGGCCCGAGCCGCCGCGAGTGCGTCTCCCGTCGCGGTCCAGGCGGCTGAGCCTGGGGCTCCTGCCGCGGCCCGAGCTGCCGGGAGCGGGGTTCCCGACATCGTCCGGGCCACCGGGAGCGAATCTGCCGCCGTCGCGGTCGCACAGGTCGCCTCGGGTGCGCCTGCCGCGATCGGGGGAGCGCGAGACGTGGGGGGCTCGTCCTTCTCGGGACGGGGGCTGGAGCCGTCTGCTCCGATGGACGGGCGGGCCGAGCAGGACGGCACCCCGCGCCGGGTCGCGGCCCGACCGGCGGAGGCCCCGGCGCGCGGACGGACGACGGCACGTCCGGAGCACATGAACGGGACGGACACCCCCGAACGGCCGGCAGAGGGCCGCAAGAGCGCCTGGGACGCCTACCCGACCGGCCCCTCCTTCCTGGACGCCCTGCGCCACGGCCGCGCCCCCCGCGCCGTGTGGTCGGCGCTGCCCGGCGCCACGGGATGGGCCGGAGCCATGGCGGAGGCGGTGCTCGCCACCCTCGACGGCGGGCGCGGAGCGGTCCTCGTGGTGCCCGACGGCAAGGACGTCGCGCTGGCGGACGCCGAGTTCGAGCGGCTGCTCGGCCCCAGCAGGCATGTGGCGCTCACGGCCGACCTCGGACCCGCCGAGCGGTACAGGCGATGGCTGAAGGTCCTCAGAGGCCAGGTGCGCGCCGTCGTGGGCACCCGGGCCGCCATGTTCGCCCCCGTCGCCGAGCTCGGCCTGGTGGCCATCTGGGACGACGGCGACGACCTGCACGCCGAACGCCTGGCCCCCTACCCCCACGCCAGGGAGGTCCTCGGCCTGCGCGCCCACCGGACGGGCGCGGCCATGCTGATCGGCGGCTACGCGCGCTCGGCCGAGG
>NZ_JBSFGJ010000469.1:0-6951 GCF_053596515.1 Nonomuraea sp. NPDC001684 | reverse complement strand
CTCTGCCACGCGGGCGAAGTGCCGGCCCTGCGTACCACCCGTACCATCGGGGCGCTGCGCGCGGCGGCGGCCGAGGGGCTGCTGGACCCGGCCGACGAGCGCGTGCTGGCCGAGGCGTGGCGGTTCGCCTCCCGGGTCCGCGACGCGATCATGCTGGTCCGGGGCAGGCCGGGGGACAGCGTGCCGGCCGAGTCGGGGGAGCGCCGGCTCATCGCCCGTACGCTCGGCTACCCGCCGGACGGCTCGGAGGACTTCCTCGACGACTACCGCCGCGTCACCCGCCGCGCCCGCCAGGTCGTCGAGCGCGTCTTCTACGGGGGTTGATCCCGGTCCGCGGCCGGGTGTATCAAGGCGCAGGTGTTATCCGTTTACGTGGACCTGGCCCTCGGCCTGGTGGTGTCGTTCCTGCTGCTGTCACTGCTGGTGAGCGGGGTCAACGAGGCGTTCGTGCGCCTGCTCGCGATCCGCAGCAAGTTCCTGTGGGCCTACCTCAGGGACACCCTCGACGGCGCCGACGCGCAGGGCAGGTCGTGGCTGCCCGCCAAGGTGCGCGACGTGTTCGCCGCACTGCCGTTCACCCGTGATCCCCGGCCGGTCCACAGCGACCAGCCCGCCCCCGCCGAGCCCGGCACGCTGCCGGTCGCCGAGCCCAAGGCGCAGGACGCCATGGTCAAACTGCTGTACGAACGCGTCCAGGAGATCGACCACCCGACGAAGGGCCGGACGAGCATCGCCAACATCCCGCCGGGGCGCTTCGCCGTCGCCCTGATGGAGATGGCGGCCGCCGAGCCGGAGGGCGTCGAGGGCTTCCTGGCCAAGCTCAAGGAGATGGGCAGCCCCCTGTACGGCCACCTGCGCGGCGTCTGGGAGACCGCGCAGCGCGACCTCGACCGGTTCAGGCAGGGCGTCGAGACCTGGTTCGACGGCGAGATGGAACGCCTGTCGATGTTGTACAAGCGCTACGTCAAGTGGGTGGTGGCCGTCCTCGGCCTCCTGGTCACGCTGCTGTTCACCATGGACGGCCTGGAGTACGGCAAGACGCTGCTGCGCGACAACGCCTTCCGCGCCTCGGTGACCGCCGTGGCCGAGGCGGGCCCGGCGGCCTACGACGAGCTCAAGGCCCGGTGCGGCCAGTCAGACCCCGTGCCGTGCATCACCGAGACGCTCAGCGAGCCCGCGATGGTCCAGATGCTCCAGCACGCGCTGGTCAGCATCGCCATCCCGGCCGAGGGCGACCCCACGCTGCACTGGAACGGCGCCACCTGGTGGAGCCGGCTCACCACCCCCAGCCACTGGCCCGGCTACCTGCTGACGTACGTGGCCCTGCTGTTCGGCGCCCCCTTCTGGTGGGACGTGTTCCGCCGCATCACCGGCATCAAGGCCCGGCGCAAGGACCAGTGAGCAGGCCGCCGGATCAGGCGCTCATGGCGTACAGCACGTCCCGCAGCGACTCCTCGCGTCCGCGCAGCCAGACCAGGCGCAGGGCCAGCGCGGGCGCCCGGCAGTCGAGCGCGACCAGCGCGCCGGAGCCGAGGTCGGCGCCCAGCGCGAAGTCCGGCAGCAGGGCCTGCCCGAAGCCCTGCCTGGCCCACTCGCGGGCGGTGGCGATGCTGGTCAGCTCCCTGCGCGGCACGTCCGGGCCGAACGCCTGGTCGGCCGCGAGCCGGATCGAGCAGCCGGGCGGGCTCACCAGCAGCGGCTCCCGCTCGCCGTCCGGCGCGGCGACCAGCGACAGCGCGACCTCGCCGACGTCGAGGAAGTCCATGCCGGGCGGCGGGGTGAACCCGAGGCCGCCGATCCGCGGGCCGAGGTCGAGCAGGAGCGCCGCGTCCAGGTCGCCGGAGGCCACCTGGGCCAGCAGGTCCTGCCGCATCAGGGAGCGCACGTCCACGTCCAGGTCGGGGCGGCGTTCGGACAGGCGGCGCAGCACGGCCGGCAGCCGGGCGGCGGCCAGCATCTCCAGCGCGCCGACGCGCACCCGGCGGCGCCGGCCGGTGACCGCGCGGCGCACCTCCTCGGCGTGGTCGAGCAGGCCCTGCGCGCGGCCGAGCAGCGCGGCGCCGGCCTCGGTCAGCCGCATGCCCTGCGGCGTGCGCTCGAACAGCGGCACGCCGAGGCTGCCCTCCAGCCTGCGCACCTGCTCCGACACCGACGCCGGGGCCAGGCCGAGCGCGTTCGCCGCGCCGGTGACGGTGCCCGCCCCCGCGACGGCGACAAAGCCCCTCAACTGCCGCAAGTCCATATAAAGCAGCATAAGGTTTTCCCGAATGCCCCGTACGGCGCCGCCTGTTGAGGGGAAAGCGGCGTTTGACCAGGCTGTGGGCATGCGAATGTTCGGTTTCTCCCTCGCCTACTTCCTGGTGATCCTCGACACGACCGTGCTGACGATCGCGCTGCCGGACCTGCGCGCCTCCCTCGGCGGCTCGCTGGCCGGGCAGCAGTGGGCGGTCAACGCCTACACCGTCGCCTTCGCCGCGTCGCTGCTCACCGCCGGCGCCGTGGCCGACCGGTTCGGCGCGGCCCGCGTCTTCAAGGCCGGGGTGGCGTTGTTCGGCGCGCTGTCGCTGCTCAGCGCGGCGGCGCCGGACCTCGGCGTGCTGGTCGTGCTGCGCGCGCTGCTCGGCGTGGCCGCGGCGCTGTGCACCGGCGGCTCGCTCGGGCTGCTCGCCGAGATGTTCCCGGCGCCCGCCGCCCGCGCCCGCGCCACCGGCCTGTGGGCGGCCGTCACCGGCTCGGCGCTGGCCGCCGGCCCCCTGCTCGGCGGCCTCCTGGTCGGACTGTCCGGCTGGCGCGCGGTCTTCCTGGTCAACGTGCCCTTCGCCGTGGTCAGCCTGCTGATCATGCGGAACGTCGCCTCCCCGCGCGGCGCCCGCCGGATCGACTGGCAGGTCCAGGCCCTGGCCTGCGTGCTGCTCGGCCTGGTCGCCGAGGCCCTGATCGACACCTCCGCGCTCGCCGCCGGGCTGGCCGTGGCCGTCCTGGTGGCGCTGGTGCTGGTGGAGCGCCGCAGCCACGCCCCCGCCCTGCCCGGCGGCCTGCTCGCCGCCACCTGGCCGGAGCTGCTGGCCGGGACGGTCGCCAACTTCGCCTTCTCCGGCGCGCTGTTCGTGCTCACCCTCCTCCTCCAGGACACCCGCCACCTGTCCCCGGTCGCCGCCGGGCTCGCCTTCCTGCCGCTCACCCTGCCCATGACGGTGAACCCGCTGCTCACCGGCCGCCTGGTGGCCCGCTACGGCCCGCGTCCGCCGATCCTGGGCGGTCTCGCCCTCCTCGCGGCCGGCCTGGCGGGGGTGGCGTTCACCGACGTGCTCGCGCCCTGGCTGGTGGTCATGGGGTTCGGGCTGTCGTTCGTGTTCCCGGCGCTGATGGCGGGCATGGTGAACGCCGCCCCCGCGGGCACGGCCGGCACCGCGGGCGGCGTGCTGAACGCCTCCCGCCAGGTCGGCGCCACCCTCGGCGTGGCGGTGCTGGGCGTCGTCGGGCGGCCCCTGCTCGCCGCGGCCGTCCTGACGGCGGCGACGTTCGGCTGCTACGCCCTGGCGGCCGCCCGCGCCCGGCATGCCGCGCGGGGACGACGGGAGGCCGCCGCAGTATCGTGAGGCGCACGAGTCAGACGACCGGCGAGGTGACAGTGCGTTTCCAGCATTCCGCGGACATCTGGCGGGACTTCCCCGACCTGGTGCCCTTCGCGCTCCACGTGGCGGGCGTCGACGCCGCCGCCCGCGTCGACGACCAGGTGGCCCGCTACTGCGACCTGGCGGCCCGGCGGGCCGCCCCCGAGAGCGAGCTGCCCGAGATCCAGGCGTGGCGGCGGGCGTTCACCCGGATGGGGCTCAAGCCGACGCAGTACCGGTGCGCGTCGGAGTCGTTGCTGCGCCGCTTCAGGAAGGAGGGCGCACTGCCGCGCCTGCATCCCCTGATCGACCTGTGCAACGCGGTCTCGATCGCCTTCGCCGTGCCGGTGGCGGTGTTCGACGTCTCCCGCGTCTCCGGCTTCGTCGAGGTGCGGTACGCCTCGGGCGAGGAGACGTACCTGACCTTCTCCGGCGAGACGGAGCACCCGGCCGCCGGAGAAGTGATCTTCGCCGACGCGGACGGCCAGGCGCACGCGCGCCGCTGGACCAACCGGCAGAGCGGCCTGTCGGCGGTCCGCGACACCACCACCGATGTGCTCATCGTGGCCGAGGCCCTGCACGAGACGGCCCGCGCGGACGTCGAACGCCTGGCCACGGCCCTCTACGACGAGCTGACCGCCCTGTGGCCGGTGTCGCCGAAGTCGGAGATCCTCACCGCGTCGGCGCCCCGCTTCGACTTCTGACCACGGGGCGGTCCCCGCTCACGGCTCAGCAGGGCGTGAAGTAGACCTTCTGGGTGCCCGACAGGACGCCCCACTCGCCGGCGGGCTGGCCGCAGCCGAACCACCGCTGGCCGACGAGCTGGTCGCCGTTGAAGTAGGCGAAGACGACGAGGAGGTCGCCGCCGGGCGGCGGCGGCGGGATGGCGTGAGCCGGGGTCGAACCGAGACAGAGCGCGCCGGCGGCCAGCACCGCGGCTAACAGCCCTCGTCTGATCCTCATGACGGTCCTCCAGATCCTTCGGGCGCGTTCGGCCGATGGCCGGTTGCGTGATCTGGGATCAAGGTAACCGCGTTCGCCGAACCCCGCCAGAGCCCTCCCAATCGGCCGTCGCGGGGCCGATCGACCGGCCCGAAGGGCGCGGTGGCTCGGTTCCGCGGGAGTGAGCGGGAAAGGGCCCGGTGCCGTCATCGGCGCCGGGCCCCCTTCGTTCCGGGTTCTCCCGATGGGAGAACCGCGGCCTCACACGTCGTAATACAGCTCGAACTCGTGCGGGTGCGGACGCAGGCGGATCGGGTCGACCTCGTTCTCCCGCTTGTACGACACCCAGGTCTCGATCAGGTCGGGCGTGAACACGCCGCCTTCGAGCAGGTAGTCGTGGTCGGCCTCCAGCGCGTCGAGCACCTCGGGCAGCGAGCCGGGCACCTGCGGCACCTGGCGGGCCTCCTCCGGCGGCAGCTCGTACAGGTCCTTGTCGACCGGCTCCGGCGGCTCGATCTTGTTCCGGATGCCGTCGATCCCCGCCATCAGCATCGCCGAGAAGGCGAAGTACGGGTTGCACGACGGGTCGGGCACGCGGAACTCGATGCGCTTGGCCTTCGGGTTGGACCCCGTGATCGGGATGCGCACGCAGGCCGAGCGGTTGCGCTGGGAGTAGACCAGGTTGACCGGGGCCTCGTAGCCCGGGACCAGGCGGTGGTAGGAGTTGACCGTCGGGTTGGTGAAGGCCAGCAGCGACGGCGCGTGCCGCAGCAGGCCGCCGATGTAGTAGCGGGCGGTGTCGGACAGGCCCGCGTAGCCGACCTCGTCGTAGAACAGCGGCGAGCCGTCCTTCCACAGCGACTGGTGGCAGTGCATGCCGGAGCCGTTGTCACCGAAGATCGGCTTGGGCATGAACGTGACGGTGTGGCCGTACTCCAGGGCGGTGCTCTTGATGACGTACTTGTAGAGCATCAGGTTGTCGGCCGTCTTGAGCAGCGTGCCGAACCTGAAGTCGATCTCCGCCTGGCCCGCCGTGCCGACCTCGTGGTGCTGCATCTCGACGTCGATGCCGCACTCGATGAGGTTGCGCACCATCTCCGAGCGCAGGTCGGTGAAGTGGTCCATCGGCGGGACCGGGAAGTAGCCGCCCTTGTAGCGCGGCTTGTAGCCCAGGTTGCCGCCCTCGGCCCGCTTGCCGGTGTTCCAGGCGCCCTCGATGGAGTCGATGTAGTAGTAGCCGGCGTTCGCCTTCGTCTCGAAGCGCACGTCGTCGAAGATGTAGAACTCGGCCTCGGGGCCGAAGTAGGCCGTGTCGGCGATGCCGGTGCCCTTGAGGTACTCCTCGGCCTTGCGCGCCACGTTGCGCGGGTCGCGGCTGTAGGCCTCGCCGGTCAGCGGGTCGTGCACGAAGAAGTTGAGATTGAGCGTCTTGTGCTGGCGGAACGGGTCGAGCACCGCGCTGGACGGGTCGGGCAGCAGCAGCATGTCCGACTCGTGGATCGCCTGGAAGCCGCGGATGGACGAGCCGTCGAACATGAGCCCGTCGGTGAAGACGTTCGCGCCGAAGTTCTCGACCGGGAAGGTGAAGTGGTGCGTCGTCCCCGGCAGGTCGGTGAACCTGACATCGACGAACTGCACCCCTTCGTCACTGATGAACTTCAGGACGTCGTCGGCGGAGTTGAACACTCTCGAACCTCCCTGAGGGACTGGCCATCATGCCGACGCTAGGTCGCGGCCGTTTCCGTACGGTGTCTCGATTGTTTCGCATGTGTTACGCAGGGTCACGTCCCCTGGGACGTGTCGCAGCCTCCGTCGAAATCCGGCCGGACGTCCAGGTCGTAGGGGTCGGTGGCCGGGCCCGTCGGCGCGACGGAACCGGGCGGGTCGTCCTCGTAGACGGGGTGGACGAACCCGTCGTCGATGTCGCAGTCGGCCGGGGTGCTGCTCATGCCCCAGTCCACGTACACGGCGGGCTTGCCGTCCGAGCGGTAGAGCTGCACCTCGCCGGTGAGCTGCGAGACCAGCCGCATGGTGGTGGCCGGCACGCCGGGCCGGCGCACGGCGTAGACGGCCAGGTAGTTCACGTCGACCTTGACGCCGTGCAGCCCGTCCTCCCGGAAGGTGCCGAGGCGGGCGGTGCCGTTGATCTTGACCACGTCGGTGGCGAGCTCGGCGCTGCCGGGGGCGAAGCTGTGCACCATCTGGCGGCTGTCGTACTTCTTGCCGCCCAGCTCCTTGTAGAACTCCTCGCGCTGGTCGGGGTCGAGCAGCCCGGCGAACGCCTTGGGCCTGCCGCCCATGGGTCCTCCATGGCGACCAGCGCGAGCAGCTGGAGCAGGTGGTTCTGGATCACGTCGCGGGCCGCGCCGATGCCGTCGTAGTAGCCGGCGCGCCC
>NZ_JBSFGJ010000468.1:0-6979 GCF_053596515.1 Nonomuraea sp. NPDC001684 | reverse complement strand
GGCGCCGGGGGAGACGCTGTTGACCGTGATGCCCCTGGGGCCGAACTCGCGGGCCGCGACCGCGGTGATCGACTCCAGCGCCGCCTTGCTGGCGAAGTACAGGGCCAGGCCCGCCACCGCGCCGCTGGAGGAGATGTTGACGATCCGTCCGCCGTCACCGAGCCTTTCCGCGGCGGCCTGCATGACGAAGAACGGGCCCTTGGTGTTGACCGCCATCACCTCGTCGAAGTCGCTCTCGACAGCGTCGCGGATGTCTCCCATCGGGTTGATCGCCGCGTTGTTGACGACCACGTCCAGACCGCCCAGGCGCCGGTCGACCTCGCCGAAGAGGTGCTTGAGGTCTTCCAGGCGTCCCTGGTCCGCCCGTACGGCGATCGCCCGCGCGCCGAAGGCCGCCACCTCGGCCACCACCGCCTCGGCCGCCGCCTGGTCGCGGTGGTAGGTGAACAGCACCGCCGCGCCCTCGCGGGCCAGCCGCTGC
This sequence comes from Nonomuraea sp. NPDC001684, assembly GCF_053596515.1. Lineage (NCBI taxonomy): Bacteria > Bacillati > Actinomycetota > Actinomycetes > Streptosporangiales > Streptosporangiaceae > Nonomuraea > Nonomuraea sp. NPDC001684. The sequence goes on along the minus strand of NZ_JBSFGJ010000468.1, from coordinate 6,498 downwards.
ACGATCGCCCGTCCGATTCCCCGCGATCCGCCGGTGACCAGGGCGTTCTTGTTCTCCAGCGTCCCCATGTCGACTCCTCGCCGTCGGCGGCTCCCCTGCTGGGAGCCGGTCACAGCGGAGTCGGAGCGGCGGCGCCGGTCTCGACGTCCGCGCGGGAAAGAATTCCGGCCTGCCCGGCCGTACGGCCCCCAGCGGTGCTGAGGGCCGTCAGAAGCGGCGGATCAGACGCCGAACGCCGCCGCGTAGCGGATGACGCCGTCCGGGACCGGCCGCTCGGGGTCGAGGGCGAGCGCCATCATGTACTTGTCCTCGACCTCGAACGGCGGCCGGATGCCGAAGCCGGAGGCCGGGGTGAAGCCGAACCGCGGGTAGTACTCGGCGTGACCGAGCACGACCACCAGGTTCTCGCCCTGCTCACGGGCCGCGCGCAGGGCGGCGCGGATGGCGGCGGAACCCGCGCCCTGTCGCTGGCGTCCGGGCCGGACGGCGCACGGGCCCAAGGCGACGGCGGGGGAGTCGCCGACGTGGCAGCGGGTGAGCAGCGCGTATCCGGCGAGCTCGCCGCCGGGTGCCTCGGCCAGCCAGGCCAGGCCGGGCAGCCACGCCTGCGGGTCGGCCCGCAGCGCCTCGACGAGGTCGGCCTCGTGCGGGCCGGGGAAGGCCGAGAGGTTGATCTCGCGGACGACGGCGGCGTCGGCGGCGTTCTCGGGACGGGTGATCCAGGTAGAGGTCATGATCGGGTTCGTCTCCTTGTCCTTCTGCGGATGCGGGACCTGGCCGGTGTTCGTGGCGGACGGAACGGACGGGCGGGGGACGCCGCCGGTCATGACTGCCGGTCCCGGAACCTGTAGGTGGCGCGCAGGTGACCGGTGATGGCCTTCTGGTGGTTGACGCGCTCGTCGCGCAGCCGGGCGTCGGTCCGCGAGGCCGCCCAGGCGTTCTCCCGTTGCAGCTTCCGGTAGCTGCGCAGGCGGCGTCCGGACAGCTCACCCGACTGGATGGCGGCCTGGACCGCGCATCCCGGCTCGGTGTCGTGGGCGCAGTCGGCGAAACGGCAGAGCGCGGCGAGCTCTTCGATCTCGGCGAAGACCTGCTCCAGGCCGTCGGCGGCGTCGTGCAGGCTGATCCCGCGCAGGCCGGGCGTGTCGATGAGGACCCCGCCGCCCGGCAGGGGCAGCAGCTCGCGGCGGACCGTGGTGTGGCGGCCCTTGCCGTCCTGCGCCCGCACCGTGCCGGTGGCCAGCAGGTCCGCGCCGAGCAGCGCGTTGCCGAGGCTGGACTTGCCCGCGCCCGAGGGGCCGAGCAGCACGGTGGTGCCGCGCACCAGCGCGCCCAGCACGTCGATGTCGCGACCGGTGGCGGCGCTGGTGACGAGGACGTCCACGCCGGGCGCCAGCGCCACCAGCTGCGGCTCGGCGCCGGGGCGCAGCGCGGCCCAGTCGCCGGTGCACGGCGTCAGGAGCGGGTCGGGCGGGTGCGGCGCGGCGAACGTGGCCCGCGTCGGGCCCTCGGCGGTGACCGCCGTGCACAGGCCGCGATCGACCCGGGAGATCCGGGCCGGGACGAGGCCCGCTTCGTAGTGTTCGGTGAAGGTTCGGTCGAGTGTGCCTGTCCACCCGTACCGGGACAGGCCGGATGGATCGGTGTACGTGTGTGACAACGTGAGACCCTTGCGGAGAAGGGGCCCCGACGAGACGTGGACGTCACCCCGCCTGATTCATGGCAGGGAGAGGAAGTGGGTCAGACCGGGGCCCGGGACGTGAGGTCGGTCCGGGTGCTGCACGGGGCAGCGGTCTTCACCGCGGTCATCGAACCTCACCTCCCTTCCACACAGATCCAGTGCCGAACGGACGGCAGCCTAGCAGCTGTCCGGACACCGGGGCTCACTCCTCCTGGCGGAAGATGATCGCGGTGCCCGACGCGGCCTCGGCGGGCACGAAGATCTCCTGGCGGCCGGTCACGCGTACCGGCACGTCGTTGTCGCGCAGGTGCTGTCGCGTGGCGGTGATGTCACGCACCGACACCGTGCAGGCGACGAACGCGGGCAGGGCCGCGGGCTGCTCACCAGGCAGCAGGTCGCCGAGCGTCGAGGCGGTGACGACGGTGACGTCCGCCCGGTCGAAGACGTGCGGACGACCGTCGCACGCCTGCCCGAAGTAGGTGGCATAACGCCGCATCAGCGCGGGGAGCGCCTCGTCGGCGACGCACAGCACACATTCGACCAGCCCGGTGGCGCCGTTGGGGTGGACGGTGTGCGGCTGGACGCCGCGCGGTCGGGCCGGCGCGTTCTCGGCGAATCCGATCCTGCCTTCCGGCACGCGCCCGGCGGGCAGGCCGGGTGCGGAGATCTCCAGGTATCGGACCGGTTCCATCGTGGTGCCGGTGCGGGTCTCGACGGTGCGCTGCACGGCGTGCACGCCGGCATGGTCGACGCCGGCCGCGGTCAGTCCCGCGGCGATGACGTCGATGTCCGGCGTGTCGGCGATCATGATGTGCAGGCCCTGGAACCGCTGCAGGAACGACGCGATGTTGGCGGTGGTGGCGCCGACGGCGGCCAGAAGTCCGGGCAGCCTGTCGTCGGGCACCCGCAGCGGGATCGGCCGGGCCGCGCCGGGCAGGTGGCCGGCGTCGTCGATCACGGCCACCAGCTCGATGAAGTTGCGCGGGAACTGCACGTGCGCGTTGGCCACGCCGAACGGCTCGGCGGCTCCTCCGGCGACCCGCGGCAGCATGGGGTAGGTGGGTGCGGCGACGGTGAAGCCGAGTCGGCGGTAGGTGTTCATGGCCTGGGTCATGTCGTGCACGATGTGGCCCACGTGGTGCAGGCCGGTGATGTCGTCGCCCATGGTGAGCCTCCATGCGGGTCCTGGGGCGTGTTCACCCCGATCTGATTTTTTGAGAGTACACTATCGTTTGATAGCGATCTCTCATTATTGCTTCGGTAGAGTGTCCCGCATGGGAGAGGGCGGGCTGCGCGAACGCAAGAAGGCCAGGACACGGGAGACGATCCTGCGCGAGGCGTTCAGGCTCTTTCGTGAGCGGGGCTACCACGCCACCACCACCGAAATGATCGCCGAGGCCGCCGAAGTCTCTCCGGCCACCTTCTTCCGCTACTTCCCGACCAAGGAGCATCTGGTCGTCCTCGACCGCTTCCCGCCGCTCATCGAGGCGTTGGCCGCTCAGCCGCCGAGCGCCCCCGTCCCCCTGCTGCGGGGCGCCTTCCGCGCCGCCTTCGCGTCCCTGTCGCCGGAGGAGATCGCCGCCGGGCGCGCCCGGGAGGTGTTCGCGGTCACCGTGCCCGAACTGCTGGCCGCCAACGTGCGCAGGAGTCCCGGCCTGATCGCAGAGGTCCGCCGGCTCGTGGCGGACAAGTCCGGCTGCGCTCCTGACGACCCGCGCGTCCGCGACGCGGTCGGCGCGGTCTTCGGGATCGTGGCCATGATCTGGATGCAGTGGGCCCACGATCCCGGCCTGGACGGCCCGGCTGAGATCGACACAGCACTGGCGCACCTGGAAGCCGGCCTGAACCGCGCCTAGATCGGCTGCCTGCTTCGTGCGGTGAAGTCGGCGCCGGCCCGCTCGGCCGACGGGACTACGCGGGGCGCCGGTGCGGCGGCCCGGAGCGCAGCTGGGTGACGATCTCGGCGGCGAGGTGGCGGGCGTTGTGGCCGGCGCCGATGAGGGTGTCGGAGGCGGGGCCGGTCCAGTCGCCGTAGCCGTGCAGGTGCAGGCGGGGCTCGGCCAGGACGCGGGTGCCCGCGGTGGCGATCACGCCGCCGGGGCCGCGCAGCCGCAGCGGGGCCAGGTGGTGGAGAGCGGGACGGAAACCGGTGCCCCACACGATGGCGTCGAAGGCCGCCGCGCTGCCGTCGGACCACGTCACCCCGTCGGGGGTGATCCGGGTGAACATGGGCTCGGCCTTGAGCACACCCCGCTCACGGGCCTCGCGCACGGGCGGGACGGCGATGATGTCCCCCAGGTCGGGGATGTCACCGGGGTCCCGCCCGGCCAGGACGGCCCGGTAGCGGCGGGCGGTCAGGGCGAACACGGCGCGGCCGTCCAGCTCGTCGGGCATCAGCCGGGGCGGGCGCGACGTCGCCCAGGCGACCTCCGTGACCCGCGACAGGTCGGCGAGGATCTGCGCGGCGGAGTTGCCGCCGCCCACGACCAGCACCCGGCGGCCGCGGAAGGGCTCGGGGCCGCGGTAGCCGGCGGCGTGCAACTGCTCGCCGCGGAAGTCGCGGATGCCGGGATAGTACGGCACGTACGGTCGCCACCAGGTGCCCGTGGCACTGACGACGATGCGGGCGTGCCAGAGACCGGCGGCGCTCTCCACGGCGAGGCGGTCGTCGGCCCGCCGCACCGCTCGCACCGCGGCGGGCCGGACGATCGGCAGCCGGTAACGCCGCTCGTAGTCGGTGAAGTAGGAGACGACGTGGGGGGCGTCCGGGTAGCCGTCGCCGGGGGGAGTCGGCATCATGCGGCCGGGCAGCGAGCTGTGCCGGGCGAGGGTGAACAGGCGCAGCGACGGCCAGACGTGCCGCCACGCGCCGCCGGGGGCCTCCTGGGCGTCCAGGATGACGAAGTCGGCGCCGGCCCGGCGCAGGTGGTATCCGACTCCCAGTCCGGCCTGGCCGGCACCGATGACCACGACGTCGGCCAGGTGCGGGGTCCCGGTCATACGACACTGTCGGGGGCGGCCATGACACGGCTCCTTAATTCGATGTCAGTCGAAATTATAGATCGTCGCAGAAGGTGCGAATCTCGGTCATCGGTGCGGTGACTATCGTTGCGGGAACCGGCACCCTCGCCGTTAGCGTCGGCGCAGCGGTCGGCGGCCTCATCGCCGATCCCTGTCGAACGGAGCATCCGTGATGAACGTCGATGTGATCGTCGTCGGAGCCGGGCCGACCGGGCTCATGCTCGCCGCAGAGCTGGGCCTCGCAGGGGTGGCGGCCGTGGTCGTCGAACGGCTTCCCCGGCGCAGCGGGCAGTCCAAGGCGCTCGGCATCCAGCCCCGCTCCGCGGAGGCGCTGGAGTCACGCGGTCTCCTCGAACCCCTCATGGACCGGGCGATCCAGCGGGTGCCCGGCGGGCATTTCGCCGGGCTCCGACTGGACTACACCGCCTGGGACACCCGGTATCCGTACTCGATCGGCATCCCCCAAGGGCGCGTCGAGGCGCTGCTGGAGGAGCGGCTCGGCGAGCTGGGCGTCCAGATCCTGCGCGGGCACGAGGTGACCGCGCTGTCGCAGGACGCCGACGGGGTCGAGGCGACCCTGCTCGGGCCCGCGGGCGGCGGGTCGCGGGTCACCGCGCGTTACCTGGTGGGCTGCGACGGCGGCCGCAGCACCGTCCGCGAGCTGCTGGGCGTCGGCTTTCCCGGCTTGGACGGCAGGCTGCTCTCGGTGGTCGCCGACATCACGATCGCCGACCCGGACGGCGCCGTGCCGGAGACCTGGACGCTGCCCGTCATGACGCCCGACAAGACCGGCAAGGGCTACATCGCGCCCATCGGCGATGGCGTGCACCGGTTCCTGTTCTACGGGGCCGAGCAGCAGGCGCTGTCCCGCGACACCCCGATCACCGAGGAGGAGGTGCAGCGGGCACTGCGCAACGAGTTCGGCCCGGGGGTCCGGCTGACGGGCGTCCGGTGGGCGTCCCGGTTCACCGACGCCTCGCGGCAGGTCGAACGGTACCGGCACGGCCGGGTCCTGCTCGCCGGTGACGCCGCGCACATCCACTCGCCCATGGGCGGGCAGGGGCTCAACCTCGGGCTGCAGGACGCGTTCAACCTGGGCTGGAAGCTGGCGGCCGAGATCGGCGGATGGGCGCACGAGGGGCTGCTCGACACCTACCACTCCGAACGGCATCCGGTCGCCGCGCGCGTGCTGGCCAACACCCGCGCGCAGGCGGTGCTGATCGTGCCCGAGGAGGAGAACCTGGCCCTGCGCGACATCGTCGAGCAGCTTGTACGGGTGCCCGAGGCCAACCGGATCGTCGCCGGCATGATCTCAGGGCTGGACATACGCTACGACCTGCCCGGCCGCCGCCATCACCTGCTGGGACGCCGCGTCCCCGACCTCGACCTGGTGACGTCGTCCGGGCCCGAGCGGGTGGCGCGGCTGCTGCGCGACGGCCGCGGCCTGCTGGTGACGACCGCCGACGAGGCGGCGTTCGCGCGGGCCGCCGGGCCGTGGTCGGCCAGGATCGGCCGGGTGCACGCGCAGGCGGAGTTCGGGGCGGACGCCGTCCTGGTACGGCCCGACGGCCACGTCTGCTGGGCCGGTTCCGTCACCGACGTCTCCGGCCTCACCGACGCCCTGACGCGGTGGGCGGGCGCTCCCGCCGGTGAACGTCCCTGAACGATCATCGGTCGCGCGCGGCCTTGACCGCCACCGGCACGATGGCCAGCGCCAGAACGCCGCCGCCGACGGCGAGGAGCGGGTAACCGGCGACGGCGACGACGAGGCCCGAGGCCATGCCGCCGGCGGCGCC
>NZ_JBSFGJ010000467.1:0-7012 GCF_053596515.1 Nonomuraea sp. NPDC001684 | reverse complement strand
GCATTGCGGAAGGGCGTGAGCGCCCATGCCACCCAGCAGGGGCTGTCGTCGGCTCGGCGGGAAGATTTTGAACTGGCGGTGCACGAAGGTGTGGCATGCTGGGGGCGAGCCTGGCCGCCCTGTCGTACGCCGTCGCGCTGACCATCGGCGAGCAGCTGTTCGCGCCGGTGATGTCGACGGCGGTCATCCCGCTGGTGCTGCTGTCGGGCGCGTTCCTGCCGATGTCGATGGCGCCCGGCTGGCTGGACGCGCTGTCGCACCTCAGCCCCTTCAGGTACGTCCTGGAGGCGCTGCGCGACCTGTTCGCCGGCCACTACGCCACCGGCACGGTCGGGCTCGGCGTGGCCGTCACGGCCGGGCTCGCCGTGGTCGGCCTGACCGTCGGGGCCCGCGTGTTCAACCGGGAGACCGCGTGAGCGGGCCGCTCCGGGACGGCCCGCCCGCCCGTGCCCAGGGGAGTGGGCAGGGCCGCGCTCAGGCCGCGGCCTTGGCCCGCCGGTGCAGCGCGGCCAGGATGCCCGCCGGATCGACCGTCCCGTAGCCGTAGTCGTAGTCGAAACCCACCTCGCTGCGGTCCTCGGCGGTGCGCCGCAGCAGCGCCCGCAGCTGCGCCGGCGACAGCTTGGCGGCCGGCCACCGGGTGCGCACCGCGGCCACCAGCCCGGCGGCCACCGGCGTCGCCGCCGAGGTGCCCGTGTCCGGCTCGCCGTCGCCGAACGCCCGCGACCCCGAGAAGTGCGTGTACGCGCACACGTCGGGCTTGCGCGCTGTCAGCCGCCCCGGCCCCTGCGAGGAGTAGCCCACCCGCTCGCCGTTGACGTCGACCCCGCCGATCGACAACGCCTTGGGATGGGAGTTGGCCCCGCCGATGGGCCGGTTGGGGAAGGCGCACCGGCCGTCGGGGCACTGCCTGCCGCAGTTGCCCGCCGCGAACAGCACGTCCGCGCCCGCCCGGTCGAGACTAGCCACGACCAGGTTGAACGGGTGGGCGGCGTTGTCGGAGTAGTTGCCCGGATGCCCGACGGGGAAGTCCCACTCGGGGGAGAACGACCCCCACGAGTTGCTCACCACCAGCGACCTGGACGCCGCGGGCTGGGCCTCCAGCACCGTGCGCAGATGGGTGAAGGCGGCCACCGCGTCCGACAGCAGGCCGTCGAGAGCCGAGCCGCCCGGCCGGGCCGACCGCAGCAGCGGCACGTCGATCAGGGACGCCTGCGGCGCGGCGATGAGCGCGTCGAAGGCGCACATCGTGCCGTGGTCGACCTCGAACTGGCCGGCCCGGCCGGTGACGCCGGAGGGGTTCCAGCTCCGCTCGGCGTCCAGCGTGACGCCGCGGCCGAGCTGGCGGGCCACGTGCGCGGCGTTGACGCCGGTGTCCAGGACGGCCAGCGCCACCCCGGCGCCGTCGAGCCCCTCGGCGTGCAGCCCGGCCACGTTGAGCAGGCGTTCGACGTCGTGCCAGTCGCCCACGGGCGGATCGCCGCCGCAGGTCAGGCTGGACTCGATCACCGGGTCGGCGAACACCCCGACGACGTCGGGGCGCAGCGTGGGCAGCAGCGTGACCCGCGAGGTCAGCTCGTCGTCGGAGATCGTGCCGCGGACCAGCACGGAGGCGTCCTCGGCGGCCAGCGAGAAGTCGAGGGGCTGGTGGAGGGAGAGGGGATCGCCGCCGGCCGCGGGGACCGGCCTCGGCACGGCGACCGGTGTGAAGGCCGTGTCGAGTTCGACGCCGGGCAGGCCGTCGGCGACGTCGGCCGTGGTGGCGGTCTGGCCGGGATCGGCGACGGCCGCGACCAGATCGGGGGAGGGACGGAGCTGGATCAGGACCCGCATGAGTCACCACCGAACGTAATGGGGGCAAACGAACGACCCAACATTCCTGCATCCGTCAAGGCGCGTCCAGCCCCTTACGGCGGTTGTGACCTGCGAAAACACCGCATAAGTGGCGAAGCGGACCATAATTGTTTCCGGGGCGTCAGGCTTCCTTGTCTTCGGTCTGTTCACTACGGTGATGCATCATGACGCTCCAGGCGCAGACGCCGGTTTCCGACGGGGAAAGACAACACTGGCTGCCGGTCCGGCCGAGGCTCGTCCTCGCCAGTGCCTTCATGCTCTTCCTCGAACTGGCGCTCATCAGATGGACAGGCTCGAACATCGTTCATCTGAGTTATTTCACCAATTTTGTCCTGCTCGGTTCTTTTCTTGGAATCGGGCTCGGATTTCTGCGCGTGGGGCGCTCGCGCCGCCAGCCCTATTACTCGCCGGTCGTCCTGCTCGTCCTGGTGGCCCTCGTGCTGGCCTTCCCGGTGACGGTCGACCGCAACACCGAGGGCGTCCTGTACTGGACGAGCCTGGGCACCGTCGGGCCGCCCGCCTGGCTGATCCTGCCGGTGATCTTCATCGCCGCGGCGGCGGTGCTCATGGGGCCCGCCGAGCTGGTCGGGCGCTGCTTCCCCGAGCTGCCGCGCCTGGAGGCCTACCGCTACGACCTGATCGGCAGCCTCAGCGGCATCGCCGCGTTCACGGCGCTGTCGTTCCTGTCGGCGCCGCCGGTGTTCTGGGGGGTGGTCGCGGCCCTGTGCTACGGCCTGCTCCTGGTGCCCCGGCCCCGCTCGCTCTACCTGGGCCTGGTGGTCCTGCCCTCGCTCCTGGTCGCCGGCCTGCTGCTGTCGGAGACGCTGACGGCCGGGGCGCTGTGGTCGCCGTACTACAAGGTGACCTACAAGGCGATGCAGATGCTCGGCGTGCCGGTCACCGACATCTCCGTCAACGGCATCCCGCACCAGCAGGCCGTGCCCGCCTACGCCCGTCTGCAGTGGGAACGCCAGTACGGGCTGCCCTACGAGCGCACCACCAGGCCGCCCAAGGACGTGCTGATCGTCGGCGCGGGCAGCGGCACCGACGTGGCCATCGCGCTGTCGAAGGGCGCCCAGCACGTCGACGCCGTCGAGATCGACCCCAAGCTGCGCGAGCTGGGCGGCAGCCTGCACCCCGACAAGCCCTACGCCGACCCGCGCGTCACCACCCACATCACCGACGGCCGCGCCTTCCTGGAACGCAGCGGCGACCGCTACGACCTGATCCTGTTCGCCCTGCCCGACTCGCTCACCCTCGTGTCCGGGGCCAGCTCGCTGCGCCTGGAGAGCTACCTGTTCACCGCCGAGGCCATGCGGGCCGCCCGCGCCCACCTGCGGCCGGGCGGCACGTTCTCGATGTACAACTACTACCGCGAGAGCTGGCTGGTCGACCGGCTGGCCTCGACCATGCAGACCGCCTTCGGCCACAAGCCGTGCGTCGACGTGGTCAGCACCGCCGGCCAGCAGGCCGTCATCACCGCCGGTCTGACCGCCGCCGACCAGCGCTGCGCGAGCCAGTGGCCCGGCGCCGCCGCCGGCACCCCGGCCCCCGCCGACGACGACCGCCCCTTCCTCTACCTGAAGGACCGGACGATCCCGCCGATCTACATCATCACCCTCGGCCTGATCCTCATCGTCAGCCTGCTGGCCGTCCGCGTGGTGGCGGGCCCCTACGGGCGCATGAAGCCCTACGCCGACCTGTTCCTGCTCGGGGTGGCGTTCATGCTGCTGGAGACCAAGAGCGTGACGGGCTTCGCGCTGCTGTTCGGCACCACCTGGGTGGTCAACGCGATCGTCTTCGCCGGGGTGCTGGTCGCCGTGCTCGCCGCCGTCGAGGTGACCCGCCGCTTCCGCACCCCGCCGCTGCCGGTCATGTACGCCGTGCTGCTGGCCGGCCTGCTGCTGGCCTGGCTGGTGCCCAACGCGTGGCTGTTGTCGCTGCCGGTGCCGCTGCGCGCCGTGGCGGCGGTGACGGTGGCGTTCCTGCCGATCTTCGCCGCGAACGTGGTCTTCGCCAAACGTTTCTCCGACACCGCCGACGCGACCACGTCCTTCGGCGCGAACCTGCTCGGCGCGATGGTCGGCGGCTGCCTGGAATACCTGGCGCTGGTGATCGGCTACAAGGGCCTGCTCATCGTGGCCGCCCTGCTCTACCTGGGCGCCCTGGCGCTGATGCCGCGAAAGACCGCGCTCGTGTGACAAAGGGAAATGGCCCACGGCGCTCCTGTGTAATGCCTTGACCGATGGTCAGGGTGAATTGTCGGCGGCGCGGGTTGATTTGTCGCCGTGGGCGAGGTGAGCTGGAGACGTCATCGAATCCGAAAAAAGATCGAAAGATATTCAGAAAGGCGGGCACGCGAATCGGGGGTCACATCCGGTAACCCACGAGAAAAGGTGACAGTCATGGCGACACCAGGGGCGGCCAGGATCGACGTCGAGCGCATTCAGGCACAGGAGTCCGGGCCCGCGCCCGCCGGACGCGCGCAACAGGTCGCCGCAGCGCTCCCCACGGGGGTGTTCTTCGCGCACGACCCCGCCGGCTCCGGGGAGCACCGCGCGCCCGACGCGCGGTGGGAGCTCACCTCCGCCTGGCCCTACCAGGGCCGGCTCGCCACGGGGACGGCCGCCGTCCATCTCGCCGCGGGCCACGACGCGCTCGTCCGTCCCATGATCTTCGCCGACGGGTTCGGCCACGGGCCCAGCGACCTGGCCGGGCTGTGGGGACGGCTCGACGCGCCGTACCCGCCGCACGGCGACCGGCTGCTCAGCCGGCTGCTCGCCCAGGGCATCGACGTCGTGCTGCTCGGCTTCGCCGCCCGCCACACCCACATCCAGGCCAACGCCGGGGTCGCGGCGACGTGCGTGGGCCGCGCGATCCGCGAGCGGCTCGGCACCACGCCGCTGATCGTCGGGGGCCTCGGCGCGGGCGGCCTGGTCACCCGGTACGCGCTGGCGGAGATGGAACGCCGCCGCGAGGACCACCAGACGATGACCTACCTGTCCTACGACTCCCCGCACAACGGCGCCTGGATCCCGCTCGTCCTGCAACAGCTCGCCTACTTCGCCGAGGCCCTGGCGCCGGCCGCGCCCGGCCAGGCCGCGCTGATCAGGAGCCCGGCCGCGCAGCAGCTCCTGTGGGGCTGGGTCCCCGACGGGCGCTACTCCGGGCCGGTCGCCACGGCCAGCCCGCTGCGCCTGGCGTTCATCGAGGACCTGCGCGCCGCCGGCTGGTTCCCGCTCAGGCCGCGCAAGCTCGGCGTCTCCAACGGCGCCGCCGACGGCACCGGCCGCAACGTCCCGCCCGACGCCCTGGCCTTCGAGTGGACCGCCCTGGACGGGCTGGCCGGCGCCACCGTGCGCACCCAGCCGGACCGGGGCTCCCGTCAGCGGGTGGGCGGCATGCGGGCCGTCCCGCTGTGGGCCGGCACCAGCCGCACCAGCGGCGTCGCGGCCTTCGACGGGGCGCCCGGCGGCACGCTGCCCTCCTACGGCATGGTCGCCGACGCGTTCGGCGCGCCGATCGCCGGCCGGTTCCGGTCGGCCTGCTTCGTCCCCACCGTGAGCGCCGTCGCGCTCCAGTACGACCCCGTGGACTGGACCGTGGACCTCTACACCGACATCACCGCCCTGTCGCCGGAGCACAGCGAGCTGGACGACTACCAGTGCGACTCCGACAACTCCGAGCACGGCACGGTCACCGGCACGCTCGCCGACTGGATCCTCGGGCACCTGACGAAGTGACCTGAGGTCGCGGGCCTTCGCCGATCAGAGCTCCCGCCGGAGCCGGGCTCCGGCGGGCGTGGCCGTCACAGGCCGCACAGCTCCGTCAGGGACTTCGCGCCGCCCCGCTGGCTGTTGCGGGTCGGGGTCTCGGTCGGCGTGCCCCCCTGGGCCTGCGTACGGGTCCGCGACGGCGTGGCCGTCGGGGAGCCGGGGGACGCGGTCACGTTGGCGGTCTGGGCCTGGCGGGCGGAGCGGTCGGAGTCGGCGATCGCCTTCTTCGCGGCCGCGCGGATCTTGACCCAGTCGGGCCTGCCCGAGTAGAAGTCCGGCGGCACGAACTGCAGGCTGGTGATCTTGGCGTCCTTGACCTTGAGCGCCAGGTCCGCCAGCGGCGCGACGAGCGGACGCGGGATGTTCGTCTGGGCCAGCCGCTTGGCCGCCCCGGCGATCTTGGTGAAGTTCGTCAGGATCACGCCGGGCGTGGCCTGCTGGGCGAAGGCGCCGATCACGCAGCGCTGGCGTCCCATGCGGGAGAAGTCGTCGCTGTTGACGCGGGAGCGGCCGTACCACAGGGCCTCCTCACCCGACAGCTTGCGGTAGCCCGCCTTGATCGTGCCGGCGGTGCCGAAGTGGCCGCCCCACTTGACGTCCTCCTCGACCCGGATCTTCAGGCCGCCGATGGCGTCCACCAGGGCGGCGAAGCCGTACATGTTGATCAGGGCGTAGTAGTCGATCCTGAGGTTCAGGGTGTAGCCGATGGCGTCCATGAGGGCCCGCGGGCCGCGGTTCTTGCCGCCCATGAGCTGCGGGTTGTCGTTGGCGTACTGCCAGACCTCGTTGAGCAGGCCGCCGTTGGGCAGCTCGGCCATGTAGCCGTTGGGGAAGTGCTTGTGCAGCGGCGAGGACGGCGGGAAGCGCACGTGCTGCAGGTTGCGCGGCAGGCTGAACAGCACGGTGTTGCCGGTCCTGGTGTCCACGCTGGCCACCGTCATGCTGTCGGTGCGCACGCCCACGCGGTTGCCCGCGGCGTCCCCGCCGACCAGCAGGAAGTTCACCCGGGTCTTGCCGTCCCAGGGGTCCTCGGGGTTCTTGATCTGGACGGGGTTCTCCGGGTCCGGGTGCGAGGGGAAGATCGCGTTGACGGCGTTCCGCCCGGCCAGCACGTAGTTGGCCGTCAGCGCGAACGGCGACATGACGGCCACGCACAGCACGCCCACGACGATCCCGGTCCCCACCTGGCCCTGCTGGTTCAGCCTGTTGGGGCCCAGCGCCACGTACGAGACGGCGATCACGGCGAACCAGGCCAGCGCGCACGCGGCCGCGATGACGATCACCGTGACCATGGCGCCGTCCTCGGCCAGGCCCGTCAGGTTGCTCAGATCCCGGGTCAGGCCGAAGGCCAGGGCCGCGAGCAGCAGCACCGCGTACGCGCC
>NZ_JBSFGJ010000466.1:0-7042 GCF_053596515.1 Nonomuraea sp. NPDC001684 | reverse complement strand
GCGCTCGAACGTCAACGTCGCCCTGGTGCCGCTCGGCACGCCGCTGCTGGCCGGGCCCGGCGCGATCGTGGCGACCATCGTCTTCGCCCAGCAGGCCGAGGGACGCGCCGACGGGCTGGCCGCGCTGATGCTGGCCATCGCGGCCGTGCACATCCTGCTGTGGCTGTTCATGCGCTTCTCGGTCAGCATCATCCGCGTCATCAAGGAGAACGGCGTGGAGCTGGTCACCAGGATCGCCGGCCTGCTGCTCTCGGCGCTCGCCGTGCAACTCATCATCAACGCGATTCGCGCTCTCATGCAGACGGGCTAAAGTTCGGAAGCGTGACAGCGCGTATCGAGCGAGTGGTGACCGAGGGCGTCGTCGACATCGACGGCACCGAGCACAAGGTCGAGAACAACACCTGGATCATCGGTGACGACGACGAAGTCATCGTCATCGACGCGGCGCGTGACGCCGAGAAGATCCTTGAGCAGGTCGGCGAGCGTGAGGTGCTGGCCGTCATCTGCACCGCGGGCCTGCCCGACCACGTCGGCGCGGCCATCGAGGTGGCCAGCAGAGACGAGGCGGTCGTCGCCCTGCACCCCAAGGACAAGCCGCTGTGGCGGGAGACCTGGCGGGAGACCTGGCCCGACATCGACATGGAGGACGACGGCGTCTTCGGCGTCGCCGACGTCCAGCTCGACGTCATGGAGACGCCCGGCGTCACGCCCGGCGGGATCTCGCTCTACTGCGAGGCGCTGGGCGCCGTCTTCACCGGCAAGGCCCTGCAGGCCGACGGGCCGGGCAAGCTCGGCGGCGAGTACCCGGCGCTGGCCGACCAGCTCACCTCGATCGGCGGCCGGCTGTTCACCCTGCCGGCCGACACGCGGGTGCTGGCCAACCACGGTGACGAGGTCACCGTCGGCGACCTGGAGCCGCACTTCGACGACTGGGTGTCGGGCTCGCTGACCCGCGACCCGGCCGCCGCCCGCGACGACGAGGGCCCGCTGACCGACGGCACCAGGGTCTCCGGCATCAAGCTCGGCCCCGGCGACGAGTAGGTGTACGACCAGCTTCCGCTGGACGGGATGCCGCGGCGGCTCTACGCGTGCACGCCGTCGCGGTTGAACACCTGGCTCGACTGCCGCCGCCGCTACCGGTTCACCTACCTGGACCGGCCGCAGCCCTCCAAGGGGCCCGCCTGGGCGCACAACAGCGTCGGGGCCAGCGTGCACAACGCGCTGGCGGCGTGGTGGCGTGAGCCGTACGAGCGGCGCACGCCGCTGACGGCCGCCGTCCTGCTCACGAACGGGTGGATCACCGAGGGGTTCAGGGACGCCGAGCAGTCGGCCGAGTGGCTGGGCCGGGCCCGCGACCTCGTGTCCGGATATGTCACGACCTTAGATCCCGCGGACGATCCGGTCGGCGTCGAGCGCACGGTCGCCACGCGTACCAAGGTGGTCGCGCTGTCCGGTCGCATCGACCGGCTCGACCGGCGCGGCGACGAACTGGTCGTGGTCGACTACAAGACCGGCCGCCGCCCGCTGACCCAGGACGACGCCCGCTCGTCCCTCGCGCTGGCCACGTACGCCATCGCGGCCTCCACGATGATGCGCACGCCGTGCCGGGCGGTCGAGCTGCACCACCTGCCCACCGGCGAGATCGTCGAGTGGCGCCACACCGACGAGTCGCTGGGCCGGCACCTGCGCCGCGCCGAGGAGATCGCCGTCGAGGCCGCCGCCGCCGACGAGCGCTACCGCGCCGTGATGGGCGCCCCGACCTCGACCAAGCGCCCGGCCCAGGCGGCGGGTCGTGGGGCGGGCGAGCGTCCCGTCGTCGGCCCGGCCCAGGTTCCCGCCGAGCTCGACACGGTGTTCGCCGCCAGCCCCGGCCCGCTCTGCTCGTGGTGCGACTTCCGCCGCCACTGCCCGGAGGGCCAGGCCGCCGGCTCCGACCGCAACCCCTGGGACGGCCTGGCCGACTGATCCCCGGCGAAGCGGTCAGGCGGCCCGTGTCGCCGGCCAGCGACGGGGGTCGGTCAGGCCCTTCAGCCCCTTGCTGACGTCGTAGCCGGCCGCGCCGAGGCGGGCCCGCGCGCCCGCCAGCATCGTCCGCGTCGAGGGCATGAACGCCCGGTCGTGCACCGGCTCCGGCAGCGCGTTCATGCCCAGCCGGAACGCCCTCAGCGCCGCGGTGACCGTCGCCGGGGGCACCTCGGGCAGCACGCCGTACATGCGGCGGGCCCACTCCGGGAGCGTGTAGTAGCAGAGCGCGCCGAAGGGGAAGTAGGCCGGTTTGCCCGGCGACAACATGCGCAGCTCGCGCGGCAGCCGGGGCCACAGCAGGAACCGCACGGTCGCCGCCGCCTCCTCGGTCACCCGCAGGGCGGGCCGGGCCTGCTTGAAGTAGGCGTCCATCTCGGCGCACGAGCCCGGCACGTCCTCGGGGTGCAGCCCGACGTAGGAGGCGCTCATGCGCTGCTCGCGCAGGTAGCGGTCGGCCTGCCGCTCGTTCAGCCGGAGCCCGCCGCGCCTGGCCACCTCCAGGTAGGACGACACCTCCGCGCAGTGGACCCACAGCAGCAGCTCCGGGTCGTCCACCCGGTGCGTGCGGCCGGTGCGCGGATCGGTGATGCGCAGCGCCTTGTGGATGCCGCGCACCCGCCTGCCGATCTCGTCGGCCTCGGCCGGGCTGCCGAACGTCACCCGGCCCACGAAGTCGGCGGTGCGGCGCAGGCGGCCGAAGGGGTCGTCCTGGAAGGTGGAGTTCTGCCAGACGCCGAGCATGGCCAGCGGGTGCAGCGCCTGCAACATGAGGCCGCGTACGCCGCCCACCCACATCGAACGGTCGAGATGCACCTGCCAGGTCGCGCTCCGCGGCGCCTGGACGACGAGTTCGTCCGTCATAGTAAGTGAATGATTACATGGCGTTGGACCTTGTGTCCAAATAGTGCTTCTCGGCCGCGTTCCAGAACCTGACCAGCGCGGCGGCCGTCGTCTCCGGCGCCTCGACGGCGGGGGAGTGGACCGCGCCGGGCACGACCACGCAGTCGGCGCCGAGCCGGGCGGCCGTCTCCGACTGGGTCTCGGGCGACCAGCCGTCGTCGTGCTCGCCGTAGAGGACCAGGGTGGGGATCTCGATCTCGCGCAGCTCGTCGGTGCGGTCGTGGGCGTGCAGGACCTGCTCGGCCATCCGGGCCAGGCCGGTGGGGGAGTTGGTCAGCAGCCGCCTGCGCAGGAACGCCAGGATCTCGTCGGAGACGTCGGCGGCCAGCGCCTCGGGCTCCATCCGGTGGTGCCAGAGGTGTTCGAGCCCCAGGGCCGGGATCTCCTCCATGATCTCCCGGCCGTTGCGCGCCCGCCTGCCCTCGATGGCCGCCGGGCCCGAGCTCATCAGCGTGAACGAGGCGAACCGGGTGCGCCCGTCGATCACGGCCTCCCGGCCGACCAGGCCGCCGAAGGAGTGGCCCACCAGGTGGACGGGGTCGCCGCCGCCGATGGCCTGGGCCATCAGGTCGACGTCCGCCCCGAGGGCGGCGCAGGTGTAGGCGGCGGGGTCGTCGGGGCCCGGGGTCTCGTACTGGCCGCGCAGGTCGACGGCCACCACCCGGCGACCGGACTGGGCCAGGGTCATCAGGACCGCGATGAAGTCCTCCTTGCTGCCGGTCAGGCCGGGGACCAGGAGGGCGGGCCAGCGCTCGACCACCCCGCTGACCGGAAGCGCCTCCAGAGCCGCGAACGCGCCATGGGGCGTTTCGAGCTTCTGCGGCGTCACACCGGGTGGCAGGTCGAGGAATCGCGGCGTACTCACGTGGGGCAACAATACCCAGAGGTCAGCGCCTCGACACCGGCAAAGCTTCGACGCTGATGCGAGTTGTGGTGAGTTGTGAGCTTTGCGGCTTTCACGCTCCGGAGGCGGGTGGGCGACGTCCTCGTCCCCAGTGGGGCGTGGCGGGCTCTGAGGGGGCCTCTGGGGTCCTGCGATGCCTGGAGGGCGCATATGTCGGGCGGTGCGTCCGCGAGGCCGTGAGGGGCCCGTACGGCTCCCTCTCGGCGCCGGTGCCGTACGGACGAAAAAGGCGCGCATCCCGCGAACGGGATGCGCGCCTCCTTCTCGTCGTCGCTAGCCTGCGCGGCGGCGGTTGCCGCCACCGCCACCGCCACGGGCCTGGCGGCGCTGCTGCTTGCGCTCGGTCGCCGCCGACGGCGCGATGTCATCGTCGTCCGTGGCCAGGTCGGGTGACTGGAAGATCACCGCGAACGGGCTCGGCGGGATGATCCGCTCCGGCTCCTTGCGGACCGGCGGCGGAGGCGTGGCCAGGAAGCTCGGCTCCGGCACGGACTCCACGACCGGCTCGGGCGCGACCTCGGCCGCCCGGCTCCGGACCGGCTCCACGGGAGCGGCCTCGGCCGCACGGTTCCGCGCGGGCGCCTCGGCGGCCTCCTCGCGCGGCCGCGGGTCGGCGGCCTGGGGCTGGTCGGCCTTGCGGGAGCGGGTCCGCTTCACCGGGGTCTCCGGTGCCTCGGCCAGCGCCTGCTCGATGGCCGACGACGCGGCCCCCCTGCTGCGGACGCGCGTGCGCTTCGGCTCGGCGGCCGCCGTCTGGACCTCGTCGGGCGTGAAGATGGCGGGAGTCTCCTCCGTCTTGGCGGCCACGATCTCGACCTCCGGCGTCTCGGCGGGTGCGGTTTCGGCCAGTTCCCTGCCGCCGCGGGTGCGGCGACGCTGGCGCTGGGCGCGGGCCGGGCGCTCGCGCTCTTCGCGCTCCTCGCGCCGGCCCTTGCCGCCGCGGGTGCGGCTCCGGCCGGTCTCACCGAGATCCTCGATGCGCTCCGCGGCCAGCCCGGCGCGCGAACGGCTCGCGTGCGGCAGGACGCCCTTGGTGCCGGCGGGGATGTTCAGCTCGGTGTAGACGTGCGGCGAGGTGGAGTAGGTCTCCTCCGGCTCGGCGAAGTCGAGCCCGAGCATCTGGTTGATCATCTTCCAGCGGGTCAGCTCCTCCCACTCCACGAAGGTGACCGAGATGCCCGTGCGCCCGGCCCGGCCGGTACGGCCGATGCGGTGCACGTACGTCTTGTCGTCCGAGGGGCAGTCGTAGTTGACCACGTGGGTGACGTCGTCGATGTCGATGCCGCGGGCCGCCACGTCGGTGGCGACCAGCACGTCGATCTTGCCCGCCCGGAAGGCCCGCAGAGCCTGCTCGCGCTGGCCCTGACCGAGGTCGCCGTGGACGGCCGCGACCGCGAAACCACGCGTGTCGAGCTGTTCGGCGACCATGTCGCAGGCCCGCTTGGTCTCGCAGAAGACCATGGTGAGCCCGCGGCCCTCGGCCTGGAGCAGCCGGGCGACGATCTCGATCTTGTCCATCCGGTGGGCGCGCCAGACGATCTGACGCACCTGCGGGGTGGTCTCGCCCTCGCCGCTCTCCATCTCCGCGCGTACGTGGGTGGGACGGTTGAGGTATTTGCGGGACAGCGAGACGATCTCGCCCGGCATGGTGGCCGAGAACAACATCGTCTGCCGCTCCGCGGGGATCAGCTTGAAGATCCGCTCGATGTCGGGCAGGAAGCCCAGGTCCATCATCCGGTCGGCCTCGTCGAGCACGAGGGAGGTGACCTGGCTCAGGTCGAGGTGCTTCTGCTTGACCAGGTCGAGCAGACGGCCCGGGGTGCCGACGATGACGTCGACCCCGGCCTTGAGCGCCTCGATCTGCGGCTCGTAGGCCCGGCCGCCGTAGACGGTCAGGACTCGGGAGCCGAGCTTGCCGGCCGCGGTGACCAGGTCTTCACTGACCTGGACGGCCAGCTCGCGGGTCGGCACGACGACCAGCCCGCGGGGCTTCTTGCGGTTCTTGCGCGGCTTGCCGATGCTCTGGAGCATCGCGATGCCGAACGCGTAGGTCTTGCCCGTGCCCGTGCGCGCCTGGCCGATGAGGTCCTGGCCGCTCAGGGCGAGCGGGAGCGCCATCTCCTGGATGGGGAACGGTGTGACGATACCCTCGGTCTCGAGGGCATCGGCGATCTCTGGTGTGACTCCGAGGTCTCGGAAAGTCGTCAGCGTGGCCTGCCTCAGTCTCAAATGAAGGCGGGCCTGCCGGGACCGACGGGCGGAAAACAGCCCCCGTTACGTGGGTCCTCGCGGTAGAGCCAGCCCTCTCGCGTCATCAGCGACCGCGCACCCGGGGAATCGGGGGTTATCGGGGGAATCCCCCGAACTAACACAGTGCGGTCGCACTTTCACAGAGCAGTGTACTCGATACCACAACGCTGGCCGAGCTCGCTTATGTTCCCGCATATTTCGGGAAGTACGCTGCCTCCATGAACGAGTCTCCTGGAGTCGTCGACCTGCTCGGGGTTCTAGCTTACGCCGAGCTCAGCGCCTACGCCCGGATGACCGAGGACGCCGCCACCCTGGCGCCCTCGCTCGCCGACCGCGCCGCGCTCAGCGAGCTGGCCGTGGCCGAGTACGCCCACTTCCGCCTGCTGCGCGACCGCCTGGCCGAGCTGGGGGCCGATCCGGAGGAGGCGATGGCGCCGTTCGTGGCGGCCCTCGACGCCTGGCACGCCCAGACGCGGCCGGCCGACTGGCTGCAGGCCCTGGTCAAGACGTACGTGGGCGACGGGATCGCGCTCGACTTCTACCGGGAGGCGGCCCGGCACCTGGAGCCGTCGATCGTCAAGCTGGTGGACGAGGTGCTGGTGGACGAGGCGCGCTCGCAGTTCGCCGTCGAGCGGGTCAGGGCCGGGATCGAGGCCGACCCGACGGCGGGCGGGCGGCTGGCGCTGTGGGCCCGGCGGCTCGTCGGCGAGGCGCTCAGCCAGGGGCAGCAGGTGGCGACGGCGCGGCCGGAGCTGGCGTTGCTGCTGGTGGAGTCGGCCAGGGCGGCGGGGGGCGAGACGCCTGACATCTCACGCCTCTTCGCGACGCTGACGGAGGCGCACAACAAGCGAATGGCCACCCTCGGCATCTAGACGAGTAAGTCCTAAGTCGTTCGGAGTGCAGGCACGACGAAGGGTGTCGAGGATCGATGTGTGACGAACGACCTCAACACCCTTCTCACCG
>NZ_JBSFGJ010000465.1:0-7056 GCF_053596515.1 Nonomuraea sp. NPDC001684 | reverse complement strand
CGGTGAGAAGGGTGTTGAGGTCGTTCGTCACACATCGATCCTCGACACCCTTCGTCGTGCCTGCACTCCGAACGACTTAGGACTTACTCGTCTAGGGCGACATACGAAGTGATTCGTCCCATGACCGGATAGTTTGCCAAGGACCTTTGTCCCTACGCGACCGTAACCCCCGGCTACCACCCGTCCCGCCCGATCTGTTACTGGTTAGGACATGAGACGCGTGCGGCTGCGGCGGGACATCCCCGTCCCGATGCCCGACGGTGTGACGCTGCTGGCCGACCACTACGCCCCGGCTCATGGGCGGCCGGGCCCGGCGGTGCTGATCCGTTCGCCGTACGGCCGGCGCGGCCTGTTCGGCTGGATGTACGGCCGCGGCTTCGCCAGGAACGGCTTCCACGTGCTGATCCAGAGCTGCCGGGGCGGCTTCGGCTCCGGCGGCAGCCTCGACCCGCTCGGCGACGAGCGCGACGACGGCCTGGCCACCATCGCCTGGCTGCGCGAACAGCCCTGGTACGGCGGCTCGTTCGCCATGTTCGGCCCCTCCTACCTCGGCTACGCCCAGTGGGCCGTCGCCGCCGAGGCCGGGCCCGAGCTCAAGGCCATGGCCACGCAGATCACCGCCTCCCAGTTCAGGGACGCCGCCTACGTGGGCGGCGCGTTCGCGCTGGAGTCGACGCTGAGCTGGACCACGCTGACCGACACCATGACGCGCCGCTTCGTCGGCGGGGCCGCGATGCTGACCGCCCCCAGGGTGACCCGCCGGGCCGTGTTGTCGGGGCGGCCGGTGGCCGAGCTGGACGTGGCCTCGGCGGGCCGGCCGCTGCGGTTCTTCCGCGACCTGCTGGCCCACCACGCCGACCCGGCCGTGCCGTACTGGCACAAGCGCGACTTCTCGCTCAAGGTCGGCGAGGTGGAGGCGGCGGTCACCATGCTCGGCGGCTGGTACGACGTCTTCCTGCCCTGGCAGCTCAAGGACTACGCGGCGATGCGGGCGGCCGGGCGGCGGCCGTACCTGACGATCGGGCCCTGGTACCACGTCGACTCCCGGCACGGGCGGCCCTCGAAGACCGAGGCGCTGGCCTGGTTCCGCGCCCACCTCATGGACGACCCGTCCGGCCTGCGGACGGACCCGGTGCGGCTGTACGTCACCGGGGCCGGCGAGTGGCGCGACTACCCCGACTGGCCGGTGCCGGGCGTGCGGGAGCAGCGCTGGCACCTGCGGCCGGGCGGCGGGCTGGACCCGCGCGAGCCCGAGGAGGCCGGGTCCGACCGGTTCCGCTACCACCCCGCCCATCCGACGCCGGCGATCGGCGGCCCCGTGCTGCTGGCCGACTCCAGGCCGCGTGACCAGCGGCGCCTGGAGGCCCGGCGCGACGTGCTGGTCTACAGCTCCGCGGCGTTGGAGGCCGACGTGGAGATGATCGGCCCGGTGCACGCCGACGTCTACGTCCGGTCCAGCACGCCGTACGTGGACGTCGTGGTCCGGGTCTGCGACGTGCACCCCGACGGGCGCTCGCTCAACCTGTGCGAGGGGGTGCGCCGGCTGGGCCCGCACACCGCCGATGACGGGAACGATGACGGGAACGGTGACGGGAACGGTGACGGGAACGGTGACGGTGTGCGCCGGGTACGGGTGGAGTTGTGGCCGATCGGCCACCGGTTCCGCCGCGACCACCGGATCCGGGTGCACGTGGCGGCCGGCGCGTACCCGACGATCGCCCGCAACCCGGGCACCGGCGAGCCGGTGGGCGCGCCCGGCGGCCCGATGGTGCCGGCCGACGTCGAGGTGTTCCACTCCCCCGCCCGCCCCTCGGCCGTGGTGCTGCCGCTGTGCGCGCCGCGCGGCTGATGTCGCTGGTCCTGCTGTTGCAGGCCAGGGGCGGGATGACGGCGGCCGAGCTGGCCAGGGAGCTGGAGGTCTCCGAGCGCACGGTGCACCGCGACGTGCTCGCGCTGTCGGAGGCCGGCGTGCCGGTCTACGCCGACCGCGGGCGCGGCGGCGGCTACCGGCTGCTGGACGGCTACCGCACCCGGCTGACCGGGCTGGACCGGGCCGAGGCCGAGGCGCTGTTCCTGTCGGGGGTGCCCGCGGCGCTGCGCGAGATGGGGTTGCAGGAGGTGGCCGCGACGGCCCGGCTCAAGGCCGCCGCGGCGCTGTCGCCCTCGCTGCGCGACGCGCCCGCCACGGCCGCGCAGCGTTTCCACCTGGACGCGCCCGGCTGGTACGCCGCCGACACGCCGCCGCCTCCGGCGCTGGCCCCGCTGGCCAGGGCCGTGTGGAACGACCTGCCGGTCACGGTGGTCTACAAGGAGCGCACGCGGGAGCTGGAGCCGTACGGGCTGGTGCTGAAGGCGGGCGCCTGGTACCTGGTGGCCCGCCTGCGCGAACGGTTCCTGATCTTCCGGGTGGACCGCATGGGGGATGTCCGCGCGCGCGAGCCGCGTTTCGAGCGGGACGCGGACTTCGACCTGGCCGCGTTCTGGGCCGGGCAGGCCGCCGAGTTCAGCCGCTCCCTGCTCAGGGACGTGATCAC
This sequence comes from Nonomuraea sp. NPDC001684, assembly GCF_053596515.1. NCBI lineage: Bacteria > Bacillati > Actinomycetota > Actinomycetes > Streptosporangiales > Streptosporangiaceae > Nonomuraea > Nonomuraea sp. NPDC001684. The sequence continues at coordinate 4,522 of NZ_JBSFGJ010000465.1, read as the reverse complement.
GTTGCGGCTGACCCCGGCCGGCCGGCGCATGCTGCGGTACGTCGCCGACCCGGCCGCCCTGGACGACGCGCTGGCCTCGCTCCAGCCGGACGGGACCGTGCGGCTGGCCGTGGAGTCGACGCGGGTGGCCTTCACCCAGGTGCTGCGGTTCGGCCCGGAGGCCGAGGTGCTGGCGCCGGAGGAGCTGCGCGCCCAGGTCGCCGACGCCGCCGCCCGCATGGCCGAGCTCTACCGGCGCTAGAGGACGCCCGCCTGGCCGGGCTCCACCACGGGGGTCAGCGGTAGTCCTCCCAGCCGCCGTCGCCGCCCTTCTCCATGACCTCGGCGATGTAGCGCCACACCTGCGGCCGGCTGCCGTCCACGTCGGTGACGCCGTACGCCTCGGCCAGCTCGCCGCTGGTCACCGAGGACCCCGACCACCTGCGCCGGTCGGGGTCCTGGGCGAGGGCGGCCACGCCGCGACCGGCGTAGGCGGGGGTCTCGGAGACCATCCACGCGCTGTCCGCCTTCGCCTCGCGCCAGTTCTCCTCGGTGACGCCGAAGCCGTCCAGCATCGCCTCCGAGCGCAGGAACCCGGGCGTGACGGCCACCGCCGTCCCGCCGTACGGGCGCAGCTCGTGGGACCAGGCGAAGGCCAGCCGGTTGACCGACAGCTTGGCCAGGTCGAAGTAGACGTTCTCGCGGTAGCGGGTCCGGTGGAACTCCCAGGTGCCGTCGGTGACCTCCACGACCAGGCCGCCCTCGTGCCGGATCAGCAGCGGCAGCAGGTGGCGGGCGCTGATGAGGTGGGTGTCGACGGCCAGCCTGAGCAGGCGCAGCCCGTCGTCCAGGTCCTGCTCCCAGACGGGGGTCTCCCACTTCCACAGGTGGTCGCCGCCCCACACGTCGTTGACCAGCACGTCCAGGCGGCCCTGTTCCCGTTCGACGCGGGCGGCCAGCCCGGCCACCGCCGCCGGGTCCAGGAAGTCGACGGGGACCGCGACGCCCGTCCCGCCCGCCGCGCTCACCAGCTCGGCGGTCTCCTCGATCGTCTCCGGACGGTTCATCTCCGAACGGCGCTCGCGCGTGCTCCGTCCGGTGCAGTAGACCGTCGCTCCGGCCGCCCCCAGGGCGACCGCCATTCCTCGTCCCGTTCCGCGGGTCGCGCCCGCCACCACAACAATCACGGGCACGATCGTGGCCCGAATAGCCGCCACCTCCTGTCATGTTTTCCGCAGGAACGCTGTGATAAGTAGTTGATTACCATGAACAGCGAATTCGAGCTCCGCGGGGTCAACCACATCGCGCTGGTCTGCTCGGACATGAAGCAGACCGTCGACTTCTACTCCGGCGTGCTGGGCATGCCGCTGATCAAGACGATCGAGCTGCCCCTGGGCTGGGGCCAGCACTTCTTCTTCGACTGCGGCGGCGGCAACGCGCTGGCCTTCTTCTGGTTCCCCGACGCGCCCGAGGGCGTGCCGGGGGTCTCGGCGCCGAAGAACCTGCCGGACCGGGGCGAGCTGCTGTCGGCGGTCGGCTCGATGAACCACATCGCCTTCGACGTGCCGCCCGAGCGCATCGAGGAGTACCGCGACCGGCTGGTGGCCAAGGGCATCGACGTGGGCGTGCTGCTCAACCACGACGACAGCGAGTTCGGCGTGGCGCCCGCGATGCACGAGGGCGTCTTCGTCCGGTCCATCTACTTCAAGGACCCCGACGGGATCCTGGTGGAGTTCGCCGCCTGGACGCGGCCGGTCGGGCAGCCGGGCGACGTCCGGCACGAGCCCAAGACGGCCGCCGACCGGACCGTCTGATGCCGCGGCTGCGGCGGGTGCCGCCCGAGGAGGTGACCGACCCCGTCGTCCGGTTCTTCCACGACCGGCTGCTGTCCCCCGACGGCACGGGGACCGCGACCGGCTCGCCGGGCGACTGGTGGACGGTCTTCGCCCTCGACCCCAAGATCTTCCGCCACTGCGTCAAGGGCTTCCAGATCTACCGGGAGTCACGGCTGGACCCGGTGCTGCGCGAGCTGGGGCAGACCAGGGCGGGCTGGGCGCGGCAGAGCCAGTTCGTCTACTCCCAGCACTGCAAGCAGCTCAGGGCGCTCGGCGTGCCCGAGGAGAAGGTGCGGGCGGTGGCCTCCTGGCAGGTCAGCGACCGGTTCGGCGAGCTGGAGCGGGCGGTGCTGGCCTACACCGACGGCCTGGTGCTCGACGGCGGCCGGGTGCACGACGAGGTGTTCGCCGTGCTGCGCGCCCACCTGCCCGACGAGCAGATCCTGGAGCTGACCTACATCGTCTGCCTGTACGAGATGCACGCCACCATGGCGCGGGCGCTGCGGCTGGAGTTCGACGACCGCCCCGACCCGATCACCGAGGTACCCGCCCCCGAGGGGTACGGGACGCGCGACATCGCCGACGAAGTGACCGTTCGTCGCGAGTAGCCGACCATTCGCCGATCGCCCGGTTCCGCGCGGCGCGCGAGCGACTTAACGTGCCGTTGGCGAGGGGTGGCTTTGGTCTCACATATTGAGATTTCATCTCGACATTTAGGCCAAACCGTAATGTTCCGGACATTGGGTTTAATACCACCGGAAAGCTAATCTCCCTCCATTGACGACGTTGTCAGGAGCCGGTCAACACGCCGCTCCTGATCCCCCAATCGGAGGGCCGATGACTACCGGGGAATCCGGGCAGCCGCCGCGTACCGACCGCAGCCCGTGGAACTGGCTGCTGGTCGTGCCGATCGTGCTGCCGCTGCTGACGTTCCTGTTCAACTCCGACGAGCCGCGCCTGCTCGGCTTCCCGCTGTTCTACTGGCTGCAGCTCGCCTTCATCGTGGTCGGCGTCGGCTGCACCACGATCGTCTACAGGATGACCAAATGAGCGGGCACGTGACCGAGCTGGTCGTCTTCGGGCTGCTGTTCATCCTGGTCAGCGGCATGGGCTTCGTGGCGGCCCGCTGGCGGCGGCCCACCGACCTGGCCAGCCTCAACGAGTGGGGCCTCGGCGGCCGCAGCTTCGGCTCCTGGGTCACCTGGTTCCTGGTCGGCGGCGACCTCTACACCGCCTACACGTTCGTGGCCGTGCCCGCGCTGGTGTTCAGCTCCGGCGCGCTCGGCTTCTACGCGCTGCCCTACACCGTGGTGGTCTACCCGCTGGTGTTCCTGGTGCTGGCGCGGATGTGGTCGGTCTCGCACGTGCACGGGTTCGTCACGCCCGCCGACTTCGTCCGGGCCCGGTTCGGGTCGCCGACGCTGGCGCTGCTGATCGCCATCACCGGGCTGGTGGCCACGATGCCGTACATCGCGCTGCAGCTCGTCGGCATCGAGGCGGTGCTGAAGTCGATGGGCATCACCGGGCACCTGCCGATCATCATCGCCTTCGCGATCCTGGCGGCCTACACCTACCAGTCCGGCCTGCGCGCGCCCGCGCTGATCGCCTTCGTCAAGGACGCGCTGATCTACATCGTGATCCTGGCCGCGGTCATCTACATCCCGGCCAAGCTGGGCGGCTGGGGCAACATCTTCGACATGGCGCAGGCCAAGTTCGACAAGACCCCCGCGCCGGGCGACGGCATCCTGCTCAACGGCGCCAACCAGCTCCAGTACGTCACGCTGGCCTTCGGCTCGGCCCTGGCGCTGTTCCTCTACCCGCACAGCCTCACCGGCGTGCTGGCCTCCAAGAACCGCAACGTCATCAAGCGCAACATGTCGGCGCTGCCCGCCTACAGCTTCGTGCTCGGCCTGATCGCGCTGCTGGGCTTCATGGCCATCGCGGCCGGCACCAAGCCGGTCGGCGGCGACCCGAACACGATCGTGCCGAACCTGTTCGACCAGCTCTTCCCCGACTGGTTCGCCGGCGTGGCGTTCGCGGCCATCGGCATCGGCGCGCTGGTGCCGGCGGCGATCATGTCGATCGCGGCGGCGAACCTGTTCACCCGCAACATCTACCGCGAGTACATCAACAAGCAGGCCACCGACGCCCAGGAGGCCAACGTCTCCAAGGTCGTCTCGCTGGTGGTCAAGGTCGGCGCGGTGCTGTGCATCCTGCTGCTCGACCCGCAGTTCTCGATCGACCTGCAGCTCATCGGCGGCGTGATCATCCTGCAGACGCTGCCGTCCGTCGCGCTCGGCCTGTACACCCGCTGGTTCCACAAGGGCGGCCTGATGGCCGGCTGGGCCGCAGGCCTGGCGGCGGGCATGTGGATGCTCTACCTCATCCCCAACCCGGCCAAGGGCAAGGAGCACTTCGGCGGCTCGGCCTTCAGCCTGTCGAACCTGGGCCTGGACACCAAGATGACCATCTACGCGGGCTTCCTCGCGCTGATCGTCAACCTGGTCGTGGCCGCGGTCGCCACGCTGATCTTCCGGGCGGCCAAGGTGGCCGACGGCGCGGACGCCACCCGGCGCGGCGACTACTTCGCCGACGAGGGCGACCCGGACGTCAAGGACCTGGACCTGGCCGGCTCCCACTGACGCTCACGGCCGCGGGGGGGTGGGGGGGGGGGGCCCCCCCCCCCCCGGCCCGGCGGCCCGGACCCG